>CALISV010000368.1 GCA_938041615.1 uncultured Campylobacter sp.
TGCAACACCAGGATATGCGCCCGGAGTATCGATTAAAAATAGTATCGGAAGTCCGAATTTCTCAGCTACTTTTGCTATTCGCAAAGCTTTGCGGTAACCCTCTGGATGAGGCATACCAAAATTTCTTTTTAGTTTATTTTTGGTTCCTCGCCCTTTTTGCTCGCCTATTACGATGACTTTTTTAGAGCCTATATAGCCGATAAAACAAACTATCGCTCCATCGTCGCGATACGCTCTATCGCCATGAAGCTCATAGTAATCCCTCATCATGCCCTTGATGTAGTCAATAGCATAAGGGCGATCCGGGTGACGAGCTAAGGCAAGGCGCTGAAACTCGTTAAGGTTTTTGTAAATTTTAGCAGTCTCTTTTTCTAGATTTTTATTTAGAATTTCTACCGCATGTTCATCGCCGCGAATCCTCGCATTTGCGATGTCATCATCTATTTGCTTGATACCTTGTTCAAAGTCTAGATAACTTGCCATTATATCTTCTTAAATATAATAGAGCCGTTCGTGCCGCCAAATCCAAAAGAGTTACTCATAACGGCGTTTAGCTCAGCTTTTCTAGCCACGTTTGGCACATAGTCTAGATCGCACTCCTCGTCTTTGGTTGCGTAGTTTATCGTAGGCGGTATAAGACCTTCTTGCATAGCCATTATGGATACAACAGCCTCTATCGCGCCAGCCGCGCCAAGGCAGTGTCCCGTTTGCCCTTTGGTAGAGCTAACCGGCGGTACATTACTACCAAAAAGAGCCTTTAATGCTGCAGTTTCGTTTTTATCATTGGTCGGTGTTGAGGTGCCGTGTGCATTAATGTAGTCTATCTGCAAATTTCCAGCCATTTTCAAGGCTTTTTTCATCGCAGAAAGCGGTCCCTCAAGCGAAGGCGAAGTGATGTGATACGCATCGCCGCTCTCTCCAAAACCAACAACCTCGGCATAAATTTTAGCGCCTCTAGCCTTAGCACTTTCATACTCTTCAAGCACGAGTGCACCGCTACCTTCGCCCATAACAAAGCCATCTCTGTCTTTATCAAAAGGTCTTGATGCCGTTTGCGGATCGTCATTTCTAGTAGAAAGCGCCTTCATAGCCGCAAATCCGCCGATACCCACGCCACAAACCGTAGACTCGGAGCCTACAACTAGCATCTTTTGCGCTTCGCCAATCATGATAGTTTTGGCCGCTTCGATGATAGCGTGAGTAGATGCCGCACATGCTGTTACGCTAGAGATATTAGGCCCTTTTAAGCCATGCTCTATCGAAACTATGCCGCCTAGCATATTTACTAGCGCAGAAGGTATAAAAAATGGAGAAATTCGCCTTGAGCCTTTTTCAAGCAAGATATTGGAATTTTTTTCGATATTAGGCAAACCGCCTATGCCGGCAGCAGAGCTAACGCCGAAATTTTCAGCGTCGAATTCGTCTAAATTTGCATCAGCCATAGCCTCTTTAGCAGCTTTTAATCCAAGCTGGATAAATCTATCGACCTTTTTAACCTCCTTGGCGTCCATCACGCTAAGCGGGTCAAAGTCCGTTATCTCGGCAGCAATCTGAACTGGAAAATCGCTCGCGTCAAAAGAGGTTATCTTTTTTACGCCGGTTTTACCTTCGCAGATAGCCTTAAATGAACTATCTTTGTCGAGCCCTAAAGCGTTGATCATCCCAATCCCGGTTACTACGACTCTTTTCAAGATCTCTCCTTGCAAAAACTTATTTGTTTAGTTTCTCGATATAGCTTACGACGTCGTTTATAGTGATCAGCTTTTCAGCGTCGCTATCAGGTATCTCTACCTCAAATTTCTCCTCAAGAGCCATAACTAGCTCAACTACGTCAAGCGAGTCTGCGCCTAGATCCTCGATAATCTTAGACTCAAGTTTTACCGCATCCGGAGCCACGCTTAGTTGCTCAACTACTACGTCTCTTACGTCATCAAATATTGCCATTTTCTTCTCCTAAAAATAAAAATTTCGTGATTTTAATATATTTTAGCTTAAACTTTCGCAAAAACGCAAAATTTGCGCGCTTACATATATAGTCCGCCGTTGATCTTTAGCGTCTCGCCCGTGACGTAGCTAGCGTGATCGCTTAGTAAAAATGCCACAGCTTCGGCCACTTCGCTAGCGCTTCCGAAGCGTTTTAACGGGATGTTGTCGCTGTAGGTTTTTTTGATCTCGTCGCTTAGCTCGCTCGTCATATCAGTCTCGATAAAGCCCGGCGTTACGCAGTTAAAGCGGATATTTCTCGCTGCGCCCTCTTTGGCGAAGCTTTTGTTCATCGCGATCATTCCGCCCTTGCTCGCAGCGTAGTTAGCTTGTCCGGCATTACCCATCTCGCCCACGATCGAGGCTACGTTTACGACCGCGCCGAAGCGTTTTTTGCTCATTACTTTTAGCGCCTCGCGGCATCCGATAAAGGCTGAGGTCAAATTTGCGCCTATCACGCTAGTAAAATCCTCCGTCTTCATGCGAAGCGCGAGCTTGTCGTTAGTGATGCCTGCGTTATTTACGAGGTAGCCCAGCTCGCCGTCGGCATCCGCGATCAAATTTATCGCTTTTATAAACTCATCCTCGTCCGTCGCGTCAAATTTTACCACCGCGGCCTGTCCGCCGTTTGCTACGATTTCAGCCTGCAACGCATCGGCTATTTCGGGCTTTGAGCGGTAGTTTATCCAGACTTTTAACCCCATTTGCGCTAGAGTTTTGGCTATCTGCGCGCCTATGCCGCGGCTTGCGCCGGTGATTAGCACGTTTTTTCCGCTAAATTTCATTTTTTCTCCTTGATTTGGCATAACGGATTTCCGCAAGCCTTTGTTTTAATAAAAATCAAATTGTAGCGAAAAAGGGCTAAATTTTACTTACCGGTATGCAAAAAACTAAATTCAAAGCGGCCGAGAGCTTATTTGCCTACCTTTTTCGTCATATACATATGCGGTCGTTTTGCTCGCGACACTCACGCTTGATGCTGTAAATCCAAGCAGCGTAAGTCCGCTCGCCGGCCTGGTAAAAAGCTGACGATTTTTATCGTCATAAACATGCAGGCTGCCGTTTTTGATGATTGCTAGGGCTATCATTTTATCTCCTTGATTTTTGTGATTAGTGCATCTATCTCGGGCGCGCACTCGCTTGAGAGCATATTTACGAATCTTCTTTGAGGCGTCGATCCGCCTCCGTCAAATTTCGCCAACCTCTCCTCTAGTTCGCTTATCGCACCGTTAAATTCAGTCCATTTTATCGATGCGTTGTTTAGGTCTTTTTTGTAGCTTGGATAGACCTTTTTTACGATTTCGTCCGCGACGCCGTTTACATCGGCGTATTCGCTTAGCTTTTGATTTATGTAGTCGCGCTTAAATTTAGCCTCCAGTTCGCTTAAATTTGAGCTTTTTTGAGTTGTTTTCTCGGCTGTTTTACCTGGCTTTTCATCTCGCCCTCTCTTTTTCTTT
>CALISV010000369.1 GCA_938041615.1 uncultured Campylobacter sp.
AAATTTAAGATTGCGTCGTCTTGGCTCATAAAAAATTTAGGAGTGACTTTATAATGACAAAATGTTTAAAATTCGGTGCTAATATTCGCGCCACAAAATTTAAGGAGAAAAAATGAGAAAAATTTTACTTTTAGGAGCGGCTGCGGCGATGGCTTTTGCGGAAATTTCTACAGTTCAAGTTAGTCCCGAGGCGATCAAAAACTACGAGCAAATCGTTGATATCAGGACGCCTGCTGAATGGATGGAAACGGGCGTGATAAAGGGCGCAAAGACTATCACTTTTAACGCAACCGACAAAGAAGGGTTTTTAAGCGAGCTTAAAGCCAATGTCGATCTAAAAAAACCGGTCGCACTCATATGCAGAAGTGGACGCAGAAGCGCTGCGGCGGCGATGATGATAGATTCACCAGAACTAAATATAATAAATCTTGACGGCGGCATGGGTAGCCTCATAAATCAAGGCTACGAAACCGTGCCGTATCAAAAATAATCCGCGGTTTTACTTTATAAATTTCGTCCATCAGGCTTAAATTTACGCTAAATTTTAAGCTTGGCGGAGCTAATCTGTGCTCCACTCGCATGCAAGACGGCGGTAAATTTTAAATTTGTCGCCGTCTTTTTTTACAAATTTAATAGAACAAAACGCATATGCTTTAAATTTTAGCGATCGCAAATTTGACAAATTTCATCAAATTTAACCCAAATTTACGCCAAAAATAGCCTAGGCTTTAGCTTTAGCAAGCAAACATACGCCGCCAGCGCGCTCTGCTCTCTTATATAATTGCGATCTCCGTTTAAATTTAGCCTCTCGATCATGCACTCGCCGTCTTTGGCGTAGGCTCCCACAAATACCGTCCCCACCGGCTTTGCCTCGCTGCCGCCGTCAGGCCCGGCGATACCGCTGATAGCTAGCGAAAAGTCCGATTCGCTCGCCTTTAGCGCGCCTTTTAGCATCGCCATCACGCACTGCTCGCTCACCGCGCCGTAGGTTTGTAAAATCTCATCGCTAACGCCCAGCCAGTCGCGTTTCATCTCGTTTGCGTACGTCACTAGTGAGCCGTTAAACGCTGCCGAAACTCCGGCAAAGGCGCCAAATTTCGCCGCGGCAAGCCCAGCCGTACAAGACTCGGCAAATGTAAGCTTTAGTCCGCTTGCTATAAGCGTGCTCGCAACGTGGCGAAAAACATCCTCGCCCTCAAAAAATTTGCCCGAAAAGAGATTTTTCGCACCGTTTATAAAGCCGCTCGTTTGGCCGAATTTATTTGCTTCCACTCTGATTAGCGCCAAATTTGATAAAATTTGAGACGAATAAATTTGTACTTCGTAAGTTTTTGCCAGCGGTTCGAGCAGGATTTTCGCGCTCTCCTCGTCGATATCGACCAGATGAAAATAACCGAAATCTCGCTGCGTTTTGATCTGTATGGTCGGCAATTTTTGATTCGCGTCAGCCTTTAGCAAATTTACGTAAGTTTGATTTAGTTTGATTAAAAATCCATCGTCACTAAATTTTTCGGCTCTGCTGGGAGCTAGCATTTGCGGGGATTTTAGCTCCAAAATATCGCCGCTTAACGTAGCTAAAATTTTAGCCGCGACGGAGCAGTTTTGACTCGATGCGTAGATGCAAAGACTATCGGAGCGAGCGCAAAGATGCTCGATGATAAACGGCAGTTCCTTGTCGCTTTTACTAACGAATCTAAACTCGCCGAGCTCGCCGAAATGCCGCTTGTAAGCGCAAAAAATATAATCTAAAAAAGGCGCGTTTACGCCGATATCTTCGCCGATGATCAGTAGTGCGTTTTTCAATGTTTTCTCCTTTAAAAGCCGAAAACATCTTACATAAATTTAGCTTAAAATAGCGTTTTTTCAGTAGCATTTAATCGCCGTTTGGATAAAATCTACCAATTTTTTACTTCAAGGCGAACCTATGGATTACAAAGATACATTATTGCTTCCAAACACCGAATTTCCCATGCGCGGCAACCTGCCGGAAAACGAACCCAAACGCTTAAAATCGTGGTTTGAGGATAGAAAAATCTACGAAAAAATGAAAGCTAAAAGGCAAAAAGCCGCAAAAAGCTTCACTCTGCACGACGGCCCTCCATACGCCAACGGCAACATCCACATCGGACACGCGCTAAACAAAACCCTAAAAGACATCATCTTAAAAACGCACTATTTCTTCGGCGAAAACGTGAGATTTACGCCCGGCTGGGACTGCCACGGACTACCGATCGAGCAGCAAGTCGAGGTAAAACTGGGCGACAAGAAAAAAAGCCTCAGCAAAACGCAAATCCGCGAGCTTTGCCGCGAGCACGCCAGAGAGTTTATCGAGGTACAAAAGGAGAGCTTTAAACAGCTAGGCGTCGCTAGCGACTGGGACGACCCGTATCTGACGATGAAATTTAAATTTGAAGCCGAAATTTACAAAACGCTTTGCAAAGTCGCCAAACGCGGGCTTTTAGTCGAGCGAAGCAAGCCGGTGTACTGGAGCTGGGCGGCCAGAAGCGCTCTAGCCGAAGCCGAGGTCGAGTACGAAGACAAGGAAGACTACAGCATCTACGTAGCCTTTAAGCTAGGCGAAGAAGCCGCCGCAAAAATCGGCGCAAAAGACGCTCGCGCGGTCATCTGGACGACTACGCCTTGGACGCTGCCGGCAAACCAAGCCATCTCGTTAAATCCAAATGAAATTTACGTTTTAACGGCTGAAAATTTGATATTTGCCAAAGAGATGCTAAGCGAGCTAGAAAAAGAAGGTCTAACTAAGGGCGAAATTTTAAAAGAATTCGCCGCCGCTGAGCTTGAAAACCTGCACGCTATAAATCCGCTAAACGGTAGAAAATCGCTATTTATCCTAGGCGATCACGTCACGATGGACGGCGGTACGGGTCTAGTACATACCGCTCCCGGTCACGGCGAGGACGACTACCACGTGAGCCTAAAATACGGCATCGAAGTCATCATGCCCGTCGATGAAGGCGGTCTGTACGACGAGACGCTAAAGGCGAAAAAGTTATTTCCAGAGGACGTAGTAGACGAGCTAATCGGCATGCATATCTTTAAAGCCAACGAGAAAATTTTAGAGCTTCTAGGCTCAAATTTGCTAAAAGTTAGTAAATTCGTCCACTCGTATCCGTTTTGCTGGAGGACGCATAAGCCGGTTATCTACCGCGCTACAAAGCAGTGGTTTATCGCGATGGACGAGCCGAAAATCGAGGGCAAAACGCTGCGAGAAGTCGCGCTAAAAGAGCTTGAAAACGTCAAATTTTACCCTGCAAGCGGCGTAAAAAGGATAGGCTCGATGATAGAAAATCGTCCCGACTGGTGCATCTCTCGCCAACGCGACTGGGGCGTGCCGATAGCGTTTTTTAGACTTAAGGATACCAAAGAGCCGATATTTGACGATGAAATTTTAGATAACGTCGCAGCGATATTTGAGCAAAAAGGCGCGGACGCGTGGTGGGATAGCGAGATCAAGGATCTCTTGCCGGCAAACTGCAAATACGATCCGCAAAATTTAGAAAAAGTTATGGACATCCTAGATGTCTGGTTTGACAGCGGCTCGACGTGGGCTGCTGTGCTAAAAAGCGGCGACTACGATGCGGGCAGCTATCCTGCGGATATGTATCTAGAGGGTAGCGATCAGCACAGAGGCTGGTTCCAAAGCTCCCTACTGCTAAGCTGTGCCGCACAAGGACGAGCGCCGTATAGAAGCGTGCTCACGCATGGATTTACCGTCGATGAAAACGGTCAAAAGATGAGTAAGAGCAAAGGCAACGTCGTGGCTCCGGCGGACGTCGCTAAAACCTACGGCGTGGAAATTTTACGCCTTTGGGTTGCGCTTAGCGACTACTCCAGCGACCTAAAAATCAGCGAAAACATCCTAAAACAAGTAAGCGAGCAGTACCGAAAAATACGCAATACGATAAGATTTCTGCTAGCCAACGTAAACGATCTAGAGGATATCGAAACGTCAAATTTCAACATCCTAGACCGCTGGATACTAAGCCGCGCGAAAAAAGTATTCGACGAGGCCGAAACGGCGTTTAGAAACTACGACTTTTCAAAGGGCTTTAGCCTGCTGATGAACTTCCTAAGCGCGGATTTAAGCGGCATATATCTTGATATCTGCAAAGACCGCCTATACTGCGACTCTAAAGACAGCGATACTCGCCGCTCGGCTCAAAGCGCGATGGCACTAATCACTAGAGCGCTCCTACCGCTCATCGCTCCGACACTCACGTACACCGTGGACGAGGCGATGGACTATGCGCCTAAGATCATAAAAAACGGCGCAACCGACGCCTTTGATCTAGAGTATGCGCCGCTAGATTTTGAATTTAACGTAGACGACGAGCTGCTAGTAGCTAGCCGCGAGAAATTTTTCGAGCTAATCGACGTACTCAAAAAAGACAAAAAGATAAAATCTACCCTCGAGCTCGTGCTACAAACCAGCTCAAATTTAATCCTGAGCGAGGACATAAACGAGATAAGCGACTGGTATATGGTTAGCGACGTCCAAAGCCTAGACGGTAGCGACAGCCTGGCTGAATTTGACGTCGGAAACGATAAATTTAAACTCGTTTTATCGACGCGCCACAAATGCCCGAGATGTTGGAAATTTACCGCCAAGCACGACGGAGAAACATGCCCAAGATGCGAAAAGGTACTAAAAAATGTCTGAGCCTATCTCCGCTTGGTTCGTCGCGGCGACCATCGCGGCCATCCTCGCGGTCACAGCCGCAGGTATCGTAGCGGTAATAAAATTTAAGGATAAAAAATGATAACTTTAAAGCAAGCTCTAAAGCTAAGCGCCGACGAAATAGCCGAGCTTAGAAACGAGCTGGAAAAGAAAATTTTCGCAGATAGAGAGCTTGGCGCCTATGTCGAGCAGTTGGCAAATTTGCCGCTTGATAAACTGGGTGCGGGCGTACCGATCGCTATAAAAGACAACATCCAGGTAAAAGGCTGGAGCGTAACGAGCGCGTCTAAAATTTTACAAGGCTACATCGCGCCTTATAACGCGACGGTTATAGAAAAGCTGCTAGCGGCGGGCTTAGCGCCTTTTGGCCGTACGAATATGGACGAATTCGCCATGGGTAATACGACCGAAAACAGCTACTACGGCAAAACGCTAAATCCTCTAAACCGCGAGCGAGTGGCGGGCGGTAGCTCGGGCGGCTCAGCTGCCGCAGTGAGTGCGGGACTAGCCGTGGCTGCCCTAGGAAGCGATACGGGTGGCTCGATACGCCAGCCTGCTGCATTTTGCGGATGCGTCGGACTGAAGCCCACCTACGGGCGCGTTAGCCGCTACGGTCTTGGCGCTTACTCTAGCTCGCTAGATCAGATCGGCCCGATAACGCAAAACGTCGAGGACGCCGCGATCCTATACGACATCATCGCAGGACACGACGACAAAGACAGCACGAGCGCGGATATCAAATTTGAGAGCGTAGCAGATAAGCTAAACGCGGATAAAAAACTCACGATCTGCGTCATCGAAAACTACATAAACGAAGCCTCGGAAGAGACTAAAAAAGCGCTTTTAAAAGCGGTCGATATTTTAAAAGCCGCAGGCCACAAGATAATCTATAAAAATTTAGAAAACTCAAAATGCGACATCGCAACCTACTACATCATCGCCACGGCCGAAGCCAGCGCGAATCTTAGCCGCTTTGACGGCATAAGATACGGACGCAGAGCCGAAGCTAAAAATTTAAAAGAACTCTACATCAACTCGCGCTCGGAAGGGTTCGGCGAAGAGGTAAAAAAGAGAATTTTACTCGGTACTTTCGTGCTTAGCAGCGGTTATTACGACGCATACTACATCAAAGCGCAAAAAGCTCGCGCCCACACTAAGGCCAAGTATGAGCAAATTTTGAACGAATGCGACCTCATTTTGATGCCTGTCGCCCCTAGCACGGCGTATAAATTCGGCGAGCTAAAAAACCCGCTAGATTCCTATCTATCAGACATCTATACGATCAGCGTAAATTTAGCCGGTTTGCCTGCTATTTCAGTTCCGGTAGCTAAAGACGCGGACGGCCTAAACGTCTCTGCTCAGCTCATTGCAAAGGCGTGGGACGAAAAAACGCTGCTAGAAGGCGCGCTTAGTTTAGAAAACTCTATAAAAGGATAAACGCATGAAGATAGTTACGAAGGCTCTCACCTTTGACGACGTTTTGCTCGTCCCGCAGTACTCCGAAATTTTGCCTAAACAAGTCGATATAAAAACGCGCTTTAGCAGAAACGTGGAGCTAAACATCCCGATCGTATCGGCTGCGATGGACACAGTCACCGAGCACCGCGCGGCGATCATGATGGCGCGCCTGGGCGGTATCGGCGTCATACATAAAAATATGGACATACAAAGCCAGGTCAAAGAGGTCCGCCGCGTCAAAAAAAGCGAAAGCGGCGTAATCATCGATCCTATCTCCATCTCGCCAAACGCTAGCGTAGGCTCGGCGCTTGATATGATGGCTGATCTACACATCTCGGGCGTTCCGGTTGTAGATGAGGAAAATAAACTGATAGGCATCCTAACCAACCGCGATTTGAGATTTGAAAACGACAGAAGCGTCCTCGTAAAAGACAGGATGACCAAAGCTCCGCTAATCACCGCTCCAAAGGGCTGCACGCTAGACGACGCGGAGAAAATTTTCTCTCAAAACCGCGTAGAAAAACTACCTATCGTCGATAAAGAAGGCCACCTAGAGGGACTCATAACCATAAAAGATCTAAAAAAACGCAAAGAGTATCCAAATGCAAACAAAGACAGCTATGGCAGACTTCGCGTGGCTGCGGCTATCGGTGTTGGTCAGATAGAGCGTGCTAAAGCGCTAGTTGATGCTGGCGTAGATGTCATCGTTATCGACTCAGCTCATGGTCACTCAAAGGGTATCATTGATACTTTAAAAGAGGTGAAAGCAAATTTCAAAGTTGACGTTGTAGCTGGCAATATCGCAAACCCAGCGGCCGTAAAAGACCTAGCAGAAGCAGGGGCTGACGGCATAAAAGTGGGCATTGGACCAGGATCAATATGTACCACAAGGATCGTTGCTGGTGTTGGTGTACCGCAAATTTCTGCCATTGACGACTGCGCAAGCGAAGCAGCAAAATATGGCATCCCAGTTATCGCAGACGGCGGTTTAAAATACTCAGGCGACGTGGCAAAAGCCCTTGCAGCAGGTGCAGCTTGCGTTATGGCTGGTAGCTTACTTGCAGGATGTGAAGAGAGCCCAGGCGAGCTTATAACATTCCAAGGTCGCCAGTACAAAGTATATCGTGGCATGGGATCGATCGGCGCTATGACAAAGGGCAGCTCGGACCGCTACTTCCAAGAGGGCACCGCTCAAGACAAGCTTGTACCTGAAGGTATCGAGGGTCGTGTGCCATTTGCTGGAAGCATAAAAGATGTTATCCACCAGCTAATAGGCGGCCTAAGAAGCGCAATGGGCTATGTTGGCGCAAAAGATATCCCAACTCTTCAAGAAAGAGCTGAATTTGTCGAGATAACAAGCGCAGGACTAAAAGAGAGCCACGTCCACGACGTAGTTATCACTCACGAGGCACCAAACTACAAAGTTAATTAGTGTTAGACCTGCAAACTAGAACTATTAAATTTAACGAGCCACTCTATCTTGAGAGTGGCCGTATGCTATCAAATTTCAAGCTTATTTACGAGACTTACGGCACGCTAAATGCTGATAAAAGCAACGTTATCGTGATCTGCCACGCCCTAACTGGCTCGCACCACGCTGCTGGCACATACGCAGGCGATGAGAAAGCTGGCTGGTGGGACGGACTAATAGGCAGCAAAAAGGTGGTTGATACCGATAAATTTTACGTTATTTGCGTAAATATCCTAGGCTCGTGCTTTGGCTCGACCTCGCCGCTAAGCGTGGATCGAAGTAGCGGCAAAGAGTATAGGCTAAATTTCCCAGTCCTTGCCATAAGTGACGTTGTAAAGGCGCAAATGAGGTTATTTAGCGAGCTAGGCATCACAAGGGCAAGAGCCGTGATAGGCGGCAGTCTTGGCGGTATGCAGGCACTTTGCTATGCTATCGAGTTTC
>CALISV010000370.1 GCA_938041615.1 uncultured Campylobacter sp.
CATCGATGCTAGCGCGCTTGCCATCACGACAAAGGCTGGCACCATCATCCACACGGGCGACTTTAAGATCGACCACACGCCGATAGATGGCTACCCTACCGATCTGGGTCGCCTAGCCTACTACGGCGAACGCGGCGTACTGTGCCTCATGAGCGATAGCACGAACAGCTACAGAGAGGGCTTTACTAAAAGCGAAAGCAGCGTGGGCAAGACCTTTGACGCGATATTTTCCAAAGCCAAAGGCCGCGTGATAATGAGCACGTTTAGCTCCAACATCCACCGCGTCTATCAGGCGATCGACTGGGGACTAAAATATAACCGCAAGGTCTGCGTCATCGGCCGCAGCATGGAGCGCAACCTCTACACGGCGATGGAGCTTGGCTACATCAAGCTGGATAAGAAAATTTTTATAGACGCTAACGAAGTCGGCAAATTTAAAGATAACGAAGTGCTGATCGTCACCACCGGCTCTCAGGGCGAGACGATGAGCGCGCTGTACCGCATGGCTACGGATGAGCACAAATACATCAAAATAAAGCCGACTGATCAGATCATCATCAGCTCAAAAGCGATCCCAGGCAACGAAAGTAGCGTATCGACGGTGCTAAATTTCCTCATCAAATCAGGCGCTAGCGTCGCGTATCAGGACTTTAGCGAGATACACGTGAGCGGTCACGCCGCACAAGAGGAACAAAAGCTGATGCTGCGCCTGATAAAGCCTAAATTTTTCCTCCCGGTCCACGGCGAATACAACCATATCGCAAAGCATAAAGAAACGGCCGTAGCCTGCGGCGTAGACGAGCGAAACATCTATCTGATGAGTGACGGCGATCAGATAGAAATTTGCCAAAAATACATGAAGCGCGCCAAGACGGTAAAAACTGGCAAGGTCTTTATCGATAACCAAATCAACAAGCAAATTTCAGACGACGTCGTGATCGACAGGCAAAATTTGGCCGAAGCGGGCGTCGTGATGATCATCGCGCAAATTTCCCGCCACGGCGCTAAGCTCATAAACAAGCCTCGCGTCATCAGCTACGGACTCGTGGGCGATAAGCAAGACGGCGAGTTTAGAAAAGAGATGGAGGGAGTGCTGGAGCAGTATCTAAGTAACGTTAAAGAGGAGCTTTTAAAAGACGGCAGGATACTCGAGGGGCAGGTGCGCCAAGTCATCCGCAAGCATATATTTAGAAAAGTCAAAAAGTATCCGACCATCGTGCCGATCATATACCTGATGTAAGGGCGCAAAATGAGCGATACAATCAAAATAGCCGCTAACGTGCTAAAAACGGAAGCTAACGAGCTAACGAGAAATGCCGAGATATTAGATGGCGAATTTGAAAAAGCGGTTGAGGTTTTATATAAAACCAAAGGCAAAGTCGTAGTCACTGGCGTGGGTAAGAGCGGACACGTCGGCGCCAAGATCGCCGCGACGCTTGCTAGCACGGGCACGCCTAGCTTTTTCATGCATCCGACCGAGGCGATGCACGGCGATCTAGGTATGATCGGCAAGGACGATACGCTACTAGCTATTAGCTTTAGCGGCGAGAGCGAGGAGCTAACCA
>CALISV010000371.1 GCA_938041615.1 uncultured Campylobacter sp.
CGTGATAGCGGCGAAAATTTCTATCTCGCAGCCGTTGCAGCTGCCGCAGTCGATGCGGTAGACGCTAAAGCTTCGTTTGATATTTTTTAAATGTTCTAACTTTGCGGTTAGGTCGTTTGCCGTTTTTATATTTTCGGGAACTTGATAAAGGCTCATTTTATCCCCTCCTCTACGTCTTTAGTTAAGCGCTCTACAGATTGCGCTTTTTTGCACTCTGGGCAAATATAGAGATAGTTTTTAGCTTCCTCTAGTCTGCCCGGGAGTAAATTTGCCGTACTAAGCTTTGAAAAAGTATAGTTTATAAGGCGAACGGGCGTATAGGGTTTGCCGCAGCATTTGCACTTTTGCATCTCTAGTTCGCCGCGCTGTATTAGTGCGCTTTTGTCGAATTTAACCGCAAGCTCGAAACCCTGGCTTAGACGTACGCCGCCGGTTGGACAAACCTCGTCGCAGCGTCCGCAAAATATGCATCGTCCGCAATCAAACTGCCACACGAGCTTATCTTGCTTTTCGTTCATTTTTAGCTCTATGGCGTTACTAGGGCACGCTACGCCGCATGCCGCGCAACCTACGCAAAGCTCGTAGGTATAAAACGGCTGCCCGCGGAAATTGTCGGGCACTTTGTAGGGCTCAAACGGATAGGCGTAGGTCGCCTTTCCGTATTTTTCGGTTATGTCAAATAACTTCATCATCTTAAATCCTTTTTGCTAATCTTGCCGGTTTGGCAAAATCTCTTAAGGTCTTTTTCGGTTAAAATTTTGCTCTTTTTGGTATTTACGTCCACTACGGTAACGCGGTCGGTGCAAGAGTAGCACGGATCTAGCGAGCAAACGATGAGCGCCGCGTCTGAAATGTTGTTTCCGCGGAACTGATAGCGAAGGCTAGGCCAGTTGTTATAAGTAGCCGCGCGGCATCTCCAGCGGAAAACCTTTTGCGCGCTGCCTTGCATGATCCAGTGGACGTTTTCGCCGCGAGGAGCTTCTACGTGTCCGAGGGCGAAATTTTCAGGCTTTATCATCGTTTTTGGATCGATTGATATCGGCGTTTGAGGCATTAGCTCCAAACACTGCCTGATGATATGTATGGACTCTTTTAGCTCGTTATATCTCACGACTTCGCGGCTAAATACGTCTCCGCCGTGCTCTACGTAGACTTTAAATTCGATATTTTTAAAGAAATCGTAAGGGTGGTCGTAGCGGTTGTCGCGCTTTAGACCCGAGCCTCGCATATTAGGACCTACGGGACTAAAGTCTCTTGCTACTTGCTTATCTAGCACGCCCACGCCTTTCCAGCGCGCGATTTGGCGTTTATCGTCCATAACCGCGTCCCAAATTTCAGAAATTTGAACGTCGAGCTTGTTTATCATCTCGATGCCCTTTTTTATCTCGTTATCGGTCATGTCGCGGCGAAGTCCGCCCATGATGACGTTGCCGTATGTTTTACGGCCGCCTGTTACGAGTTGGGCTAACTCCATAGAGTACTCGCGCACCCTAAAGATATGCATAAAGGCGTTATAGTTACCAGTTACCTCGCAAGCTAGACCGATGTTTAAAAGATGGCTGTGAAGGCGCTCGATCTCAAGGCAAATCACGCGGATAGCTTGTGCTCTTAACGGGATTTCTAGCTTTATAGCCCTTTCCGCCGCCTCTATACACGCAATCGCGTGAGCGTAACCGCAAATTCCGCAGACGCGCTCTGCAAGGTAACCCATCTGATCGTAGTTCATACGGTTTTCGGCTAGCTTTTCCATACCGCGGTGTTGATAGAACAAACGGTAGTCCGCGTCTATGATCTCGTCGCCGTCGCAAAATAACCTAAAGTGTCCCGGCTCGTCAGATGTAACGTGTAAAGGTCCGAGCGGTACGTCTACGACGCTATCACCGCTAGGAAACAAAAACTCGGCGTCAGGCTCGTCTTGATGAGCGACGGGGTCCGGTCTATAGCGGTAGTCCATCGCGTCTTTTCTAAGCGGATGAAGGCCGTCTGGCCAATCGTCGGCTAAAACTAGGCGGCGTTTATCAGGTAACCCCTCGGCGACTAGGCCGAACATATCAAAGGCTTCTCTTTCGTACCACACGCAAGCAGGCACTAGCGGAGTAACGGACGGAAACGTCGGATCGACGCCGGGGATTAGCGTTTTAACGGTGATAAAGCACTTATCCTCCGCAGCAAAATCATCCGCCTCGGTCATCTTGCTGCCTTCCATAGATATCGCATAGTAAAGTGCAAAACAGCCGTTTATCGCCCTCTCGTCGTTTGGTATCATCGTGCTTAAAAAGCCGCCGATATCGTAGTAAAGGGTCTTAACCGCAAGCGGAAGGTCGTTTCTATCGACTAAAACCGTGATTTGGTCGTCGGCTTGGCGGGTTACTTCTAAAACCTTTACCTTTGTTTTTAAAATTTCTACAAATTTATCGCCTCTCATCTTCAAACTCCCATCATTATTTTGACGCCCTCATTGACTAGAGCGTAAAAGTTTTCTACGTGCCAAACGCCAAATATTATGATTAGCGCGCAAAGCAGGATAAGCGGTAAATTTTCTAATATACTCATCTCTTTATTATGAACGACCGCACCTTTAGGTTCGCCAAAACTTGCTAAGTTAAAGTGCGAGAAGTCCGCGATAAAGATGATGGCAAGAGCTATCGCAAATAAAGCGACGCTAAAGTATTGACCGCTATTTACGGCGCCGACGAAGACGTTAAATTCGCTAACGAATATCGCAAACGCAGGGACGCCTACCAGCGAGCAAACCGCTGCGCCAAACATCATCGTAGTTACGGGAGCTATTTTTATCATACCGCCCATTTTGCTCATATCTTTGTGTCCGTAAATTCTAGCGATATTGCCCGTTGAGCAAAACGCGAGAGCCTTGGTAAAGCTGTGGGCTAGGCAGTGAAAAATAGCAGCAAATAGCCCGAAAAATCCGCCGACTCCCAAAGCAAAAGCTATAACGCCCATATGCACGATAGAGTGGTAGGCAAACATCCTTTTTACGTCGTGTTGCCTGATTAGGAAAATTCCGCCCACAAATAACGTAATAAGACCGGAAACTATCATCACGCTTTGAACAAACTCCATACCGGTAGCTTGAGCCGCGATAGCGTAGTATCTAAATAAAGCTAACATCGCGCACTTTAGCAAAACGCCTGAAAGCAGAGCCGAAATCGGGGCTGGGCCTTGGGCGTGAACGTCGGGAAGCCAGGTATGCGTAGGAGCAAGGCCGGCTTTGGTGCCAAATCCGATAAGCGCAAAGACAAAGATTAGCTTTGCGACGTCGGGGCTTAAATTTTTAGCGTTTGCCATTATGCCGGTCCATAGCATCGCAGCCTCGCCGTCTTTTATCTCTGCAAAGGTCGCAGAGTAAAGAAGTACGGTCGCATAAAGCGCGAACGCTAGGCCGATAGAGCAAAGGACTATGTATTTATAGCCGCTCTCGGTTGATTTTTGATCTTTTAGGATCGCAACTAGGAACACCGATGAAAGCGTAGTAGCCTCGATCGCAGCCCACATAAAGGCGACGTTGTTACAGATAACACTTAGAGTCATCGTAAATATAAACACGTGGCTAAGCGCGTAGTATTTCTTAAGCGCGCTTAAATTTATATGTCCCTCTTCAAGCTCCCATCTCATATAGTGGGTCGCGTATAAATTTACGAGTAGGCCGGTAACCGCTATAAGTATCAAAAATACGCAGCCAAGGCTATCTAGAAACAAAAATTTATCGTGCGCGTAAAAAGTACCGCTCGATAAAACCTTGCTTACGTTAAATAGCAACGCCAAAGACGTAACCGCGCTAACTGCTACGTGAAGCAAACTCAAAAAAGCGTAATTTTTCGGAGAGAAAAATAGCAATATCGCTCCAAGAAGCGGTAAAATTAATATCAAAGTTAAACTATCCATCTCTATCCCCTTAAATTCGTAGCCTTAGACGTATCAAGGCTGCCGTATGCTTTATAAAATCTGATAGCTAGAACGCTCATGATGATAACGGCGAAAATCGCGTCCGTTAAGATACCAAGCTCGACAAGCTCGTTTGAGTTGTAAGCCATGAGCGCTAGGCTTAGATGTATGCCGTTTTCAAAAAGGCAATAGGCTAAAATTTGCTTGATAAAAGAGTTTCTAAGCATAAAGCCAAAAACTCCCATCATAAACACGCAAACCGCCGCTAGTAGCATTATTTTCTCTTGGATTAGCGAAAACTGAAGGAATATCGGGTTGATACTCATCGCTAAAGCTAGAGAAAATCCCATCGCTATAACAGGACTTACGAAAAAGCCGCCCACAGGTTCGTCTTCGCTAACGACGTTAAGCTTTTTAATCAACCAAAGCAAGATCGCCGGCACGAATAAAACCTTCGTAAAAAACGCCACTACCGCCCACATAGATAGCTGAGGCGCGTTAAATTTAGACGCCAATATAGCAAATATACCGACTAAAAGTAATGTCTCGATCGCGTAAACGATGACGGATAGCTTTAGGTTACGTAACCCAAATACCGCCAAAGACGTTACTATCATGCCGATAGCTAATGCGTCTAACATAGTCATATCTGCATTCATCTCACACCCCCACGACGTAAAGCGTCAAAGCCACGAAAGATATGGCTAGAGCGGCTACCGCGTTTTTACGCAAGGACGAAGTCATCCTAAATCTCGGTCCAAAGTTGTCTATAAACACGGCCGCTACGTAAAACACTCCCGCCTTTAAAACGAAAATTATAACGGCAAGGAAAGGATTGCTAAAATTCCACGGCTCGAAAATCGCGAGGAAAAGCCCGATCATCGCAAATTGTTTTAAGATAAGCGAAGCTTGAACTAGGCCTAGGTCAGAGCCGGCGTATTCGCCTAGCAAGCCTTCTTGCAACTCTTGCTCGGCCTCTGCTAGGTCAAAAGGTTTTCTGCCGGTTTCAACGTATATGCACCACAAAAATGCGATAGAAGCTACGGCAAAGCTTGGGATTTGATATCCAATAACACCGGTTTTTACCATCTCTTGGATCTCTATTAAATTTGATGTTTTAGCTGCAAGCATAACTACGATTAAGCACATGATCATAACTGGCTCAACATATACACCCAGCATTTGCTCCCTACCGCCGCCTGTTGCTGCAAATGGGTTGCCGCTATCCATTGAAGCTGCACCAAATACAAATCTAAGCAACGCGCCAAGATAAAGGATCACAAATATATCTGAATACGCTCCAAAAACAGTATCTTTGCTATATGTTATAGGTATAGCAGCTAGCACTGCAGCTGAAGTGGCAAAAAGGAAAAATGGAGCCCATCTAAATACCCAGTGAGAGCACTCAGGCACGGTTCTGCCGCGTCTAAATA
>CALISV010000372.1 GCA_938041615.1 uncultured Campylobacter sp.
CTCGTCCGGAGCAGGCAAATACGCTACGACCGCATCAAGTAGCGGCTGAATGCCTTTGTTTTTAAACGCCGTTCCGCAAAGCATTGGCGTTATAGTCATTCTTAAGCAGCCTGCTTTAATGCCCTTTTTGATCTCCTCTTCGCTTAGCTCCTCGCCTGAGAAAAATTTCTCCATCAAGCTATCGTCGGTTTCAGAAACCGCTTCGATTAGCTTCGCGCGGTACTCTTCGGCTTTGTCTTTTACCTCTGCAGGGATTTCTATCTCTTTATAATCAGTCGGCTTTTTGTCGTCTTCCCAAACGTAAGCTTTCATCTTAACAAGATCGACCACGCCTCTAAAGTTATCCTCTGCGCCGATAGGAATTTGAATAGGCACCGGATTTGCTTTTAGGCGATTTCTGATTTGAGACTCGACGTTAAAGAAATTTGCGCCGATTCTGTCCATTTTGTTTACGAAAACGATTCTTGGGACGTGATATTTATTTGCTTGTCTCCAAACGGTCTCAGACTGAGGCTGTACGCCGCCGACTGAGCAAAATACCGAAACAGCGCCGTCAAGAACGCGCATAGAACGCTCAACTTCGATAGTAAAGTCAACGTGGCCCGGAGTGTCGATCAAATTTATCTGGTGATCTTTCCAAAAGCAAGTGGTCGCCGCAGACGTAATCGTAATGCCGCGCTCTTTTTCTTGCTCCATCCAGTCCATCGTAGCAGCGCCGTCGTGAACCTCGCCTATCTTGTGGCTCATACCCGTAAAGAACAAAATTCTTTCGCTGGTCGTAGTTTTACCAGCATCGATGTGAGCAGCGATACCGATGTTTCTAACCATATGTAAAGGGGTTTTTCTATCTGCCATACTAGCCTCCTCTTACCAGCGGTAGTGAGCAAACGCTTTGTTAGCTTCTGCCATTTTGTAGGTGTCTTCCTTCTTCTTGAAAGACGCGCCTTTTGAATTTGCCGCATCAAGTAGCTCGTTAGCTAGCTTATCGATCATAGTTCTTTCGCTTCTTTTTCTAGCAAAACCGATGATCCAGCGGATAGCAAGAGCTTGCTGGCGAACTGGGCGAACTTCTACCGGCACTTGGTAGGTAGCACCGCCGACGCGACGAGATTTAACCTCCATAAGAGGCTTAATGTTTTCGATAGCATCGTTAAATACGTCTATACCTTTTACGTCGCCGCTTTTTTTCTCGATAGCTTTGATAGCGCCGTACATGATCTCGGTAGCGACGCTTTTTTTGCCGTCGTACATAAGAGAGTTAATAAATTTAGTGATTACCTTATTGCCGTAAATTGGATCCGGCATTACTTCCCTGACGGGAGCTTTTCTTCTTCTCATTTGATTATTCCTTCAAATTTTATAAATTTTACTCAAACCTATGCCGCTAATGGCATGGTCTGCGAACCTAAATTTTTATTTCTTTTTACCTGCTGCGGCTGCCGCTTGACCAGGTTTTGGACGTTTAGCGCCGTATTTTGAGCGAGAAACAGTTCTTTTCGCAACGCCTGCAGTATCAAGAGCGCCGCGTACGATGTGGTATTTAACGCCCGGTAAGTCCTTAACACGACCGCCGCGCACTAGCACGATGCTGTGTTCTTGTAGGTTGTGGCCTTCACCGCCGATATAGCTGATCACTTCAAATCCGCTTGTAAGCCTAACTTTGGCAACTTTTCTCAAAGCCGAGTTTGGTTTTTTAGGAGTCGTAGTATAGACCCTGGTGCAAACTCCTCTTCTTTGAGGACACTCTTTTAGCGCTGGAGATTTTGACTTAAAAGTCACTTTCTTGCGCTCTTTTCTGACCAATTGATTAATGGTTGGCACAGTAATTCCTTTCGACTAAATTTATTAAAAAGACTTGATTTTATTTAAATTTGGCTTAATATAAGGTAAATTTCATCTTTAACGCTGAATTTTATCGCGCTAATCTTTTCTAATCGCGTACCTTCCGCTTCCGCTAAAGATAATGCAAAGCGATGAAGCGATGTAAAGATATAAAATTTCAGCCTTAAAGCCGCCGACGTTTGTAAGCTCCAGTAAATTTCCAAGTCCGTGATAGGCGTACATTATCGTTAGGCTCATGCCGATAACGAGCTGCTCCAATCCTTGAAAATATCCCTAAAATTATCATTATCGGCGCAACAACCTCGCCTATATAGGAGCCGTAAGCCACAATCTCAGGCAAGCTGGCTTTTGTTAAAATACTTTTTACATCGCCTATGCCGTGTAAAATTTTTGCAAAGCTGTGCATAAAAAGACAGACACCAAGCCCTAGTCTCGCAAACAAGATTCCTAAATCAAAATTTTTCATTTTTACTCCAAATTTTCAAATTTAAAGGATGGATTTTATCTGATTAGGTTTAAAGCGAGGCAAAATTAAGCCCCGCCGAATTTAGCGAGGCTTAGGGGGGGGTAAATTTTAGTTTTGTTTTAGCTTGATCTTTTGATCTTGATAAAGGCCTGTTCCAACAGGGATCATGCGTCCTAGGATGACGTTTTCTTTTAGATCTTCGAGGTGGTCGATCTTAGCTGCGATAGAAGCCTCGGTTAGAACCTTAGTCGTCTCTTGGAACGATGCCGCAGAGATCACGCTATCGCTTCCGATAGCGGCGCGCGTAACGCCTAGCAAAATAGGCTCGGCGATCGCAGGATTGCCGCCCATTCGCATTATGCGCTCGTTTTCTTCCTTAAATCTCGTTCGAGAGATCATATCGCCGGTGATAAAATTCGTATCGCCGCTATCTACTATCTTGACCTGTCGAAGCATCTGAGAAACGATGATCTCGATGTGCTTATCGGCGATCGCAACGCCTTGAGAGCGGTAAACTTGCTGAATTTCGCTGATCAAATAATAGTGCAGCGCCTTCTCGCCCAAAATTCTCAAAACGTCGTGGCTTGAGATTAGTCCGTCGGTTAGCTTCTCGCCAGCGTGGATAAATTCGCCGTCGCGAACCTGAATTTGACGAGTTTTGTCTATCAAATACTCGGCAGTCGCGCCGTCGTCGGCCTCGATTACGATGCGCTCTTTGGAGCGAAGCGGTTTTTCAAATCTTACGGTGCCGTCGATTTCAGCGATGATAGCCGTATTTTTCGGACGTCTAGCCTCAAATAGCTCAGATACGCGCGGCAAACCGCCCGTGATGTCTTTTGACTTCGCGACAGCCTTAGGCGTCTTAGCCAGGATATCAGCTTGTTTTACCACTTCGTCGTTGGCTACGAATATCGCGGTTTTTGGCTCTAGCTGATAGCGGATCATTTTGCCCTCATCGGTGCTGATAACGATCGTAGGCTTGATGCCCGAAGGCAGATACTCGTTGATAACTAGACGGCTCTGGCCGGTCGCCTCGTCGTACTGCTCGGCGGCGCTATAGCCTGGCTCGATGTCCTCGTATGTAACCCTACCTGCAGCCTCGGCAATGATCGGCGTAGAGTACGGATCCCACTCGGCTATGACAGTTTTCTCTTGGCTTTCAGGCTCAGAGATGACCGCTTTGCTATCCACAATGTCGCTATCGTTTAATTTGATGATAGAGTTTCGCGGGATATAGTAGCGAACCGCCTCTCTATCGTCCTCATCGGCAACCACGACAAATAAGCCTTTTTCCGTTACAACGTGGCCTTTTTTGATATTTCTTAAGCGCTCTAAATAATCGCCCTTCAAGATATAAAATTTAAGCACGCCGTTTGCGCCTGCAAGGATTTTCTTAGCGATCGGTTCGCCGTCCTCTACCTTTATCTCGCTCGCAAACGGAATACGTTTCGGTACGTTCCAGCCCTCTTTGATGACCTCAGCGATACTTTCGTTCTCTTTAACCGAATCGCCGTCAGCATAAGGGATGTAAATTTTACCCTCGACCTTACCGCTAACGCCGGCTAGCTCGTTAGGTTTCGCTAGGTCGCCTCTTCTTAGAGTGTATTTTACCTCTTCTTTTTTACCTTTTACGATGATGTTTACGTCCTCGTGAGCAACCTCGATCTCGATCTTTCCGTCAAACGGAGCTTTGATCTTAGGTTCTACGAGCAAGACGGCTGAGTTTCTGCGATTTGCTACGATTCTCTTACCGCCGTTTTCGTAAACGTTTAGATTGTAGTATCTTATAAAGCCCTCTTTTTGCGCGACGACTTGGTAGTCTTGCTGCTCAGTCGATGCCGTACCACCGATGTGGAAGGTTCTTAGCGTTAGCTGAGTACCCGGCTCGCCGATAGATTGAGCCGAGATGATGCCGACTGCTTCGCCCGGTTTTACCAACTTTCCTTCACCCAAATTCACGCCGTAGCATTTCGCACAAACGCCTTTTGCCGCTTTGCAAGTTATCGGCGTTCTGATACTGACTGATTTTATACCCGCTTCGGTTATCGCTTTTGCTTTTTCTTCGTCTATCAGAGTACCTTCGCTAAATAGCACTTCGTTTGCTATTGGATCGATCACGTCGTCGGCTAGTACGCGGCCCAAAATTCTCTCTTCTAGACTCTCGATAAGCTCGCCGTTGTCGGTGATCTCGGTGATCTCGACGCCCTCGTGAGTGCCGCAGTCGTGCATAGTAACTTTCACGTTTTGCGCGACGTCGATTAGCTTTCTGGTTAGGTATCCGGCATTCGCCGTTTTTAACGCGGTATCTGCTAGACCCTTTCTGGCACCGTGGGTTGAGTTAAAGTACTCAAGGACGTTTAGACCCTCGCGGAAGTTTGATATGATAGGCGTCTCGATGATCGAGCCGTCAGGCTTCGCCATAAGACCACGCATACCGGCTAGCTGGCGAATTTGCGCCGCAGAACCTCTCGCGCCGCTATCGGCCATCATATAAATCGAGTTAAATCCGCCCTTATCTCCCTGGATGAGCTTCATCATCTCGCCTGCGACGATGTTATTTGTATCCGTCCAGATGTCGATGATTTTATTGTATCTCTCGGAGTCCGTTAGCAAGCCCGCGCCGTATTGATTTTGTATCTCGCGGACTTTTTTCTTGGCTTCATTGATATATTTTTGTTTGCTGTCAGGCACGATGATGTCAGCAATAGAGATCGAGATGCCAGCTTTTGTCGCATAACGGAAGCCCAAATTTTTAAGCTTATCCAAAAATCCCGCCGTTACCTCAAGGCCGCCGTTTTTGTAAACGTAATCGACCAAATTTGCGATATCTTTTTTCTTCATAACCCTGTTCCACATATTTTCAGGAACGAAATCAGGCAGAATCGAGCGGATGATCAAGCGACCCGCAGTCGTAAATAGCGTCTTGCCGCCAATCATCGTTTTGATTTTCGAGTGTACCTCTAGGCAGTGCGCTTCCTCGGCGATCATTACTTCGTCTACCGATGCGAAAATTTTATTAGCGCCCTTGCTGTCGGTCTTTTCTAGGCTTAGGTAGTAAATTCCCAAAACCATGTCCTGGCTAGGAACGGTGATGGCCTTACCGCTTGCAGGAAGCAAGATGTTCATCGAGCTAAGCATCAAAATTTTGCACTCTGCGATAGCTTCCTGCGATAGCGGCACGTGAACAGCCATCTGGTCGCCGTCGAAGTCCGCGTTAAATGCGGCGCAAACCAGAGGATGTAGCTGGATAGCCTTACCCTCGACAAGCACAGGGTGAAACGCCTGGATAGATAGTTTGTGAAGCGTCGGAGCGCGGTTTAGCATGACCGGGTGATCTTTAACGACCTCCTCTAAGCACTCCCAAACCTCATTCGTCTTATCCTCTATCATCTTTTTAGCTTGCTTTACGGTCGTGGCGTAGCCCTTTTCCTCAAGGCGAGCTAGCAAATGCGGCTTAAACAGCTCAAGAGCCATTCTTTTCGGTAGTCCACACTGATCCATGCGTAGTTTTGGTCCGACGACGATAACCGAACGACCCGAGAAATCCACGCGCTTACCGAGCAAATTTTGACGGAAGCGGCCTTGCTTGCCTTTAATAATTTCAGAAAGCGATTTTAGCGGGCGTTTGTTTGCGCCTTTTACGGCATTCGCACGTCGTCCGTTGTCAAATAATGCATCGACGGACTCTTGAAGCATACGCTTTTCGTTTCTGATGATAATTTCGGGCGCGTCAAGCTCCATAAGGCGTTTTAAACGCGCGTTTCTGTTTATAACGCGGCGATATAGGTCGTTTACGTCAGAAACCGCAAATTTACCGCCGTCAAGGCTAACGAGCGGGCGAAGATCCGGTGGAAGAACCGGTAAATTCGTAATCATCATCCACTCGGGACGGTTGCCGGAATTTAAAAAGCTCTCGACGACTTTTAGTCTTTTTACTATGGTTTTTTTCTTGGCTTCCGAATTTGTCGCGCTGATCTCGTCTTTGAGAGTATTTAAAAGCTCTACCAGATCGATATTTGCTAGCAAATCGCGGATAACTTCGCCGCCCATCCTAGCTCTAAATCCGCTCTCTTCAAAGCGAGAAGCTAAAGAGACATACTGCTCTTCGTTTAAAACGTCGAAAATTTCTACTTTTTTGCTATTTTCGGTATCGTAAAATGCGTCGCCTACGCTCTCGACGATATACGCCTCGTAGTAAAGTACGCGCTCAAGGTCTTTCATCTTTATACCGAGCAACGTTCCTATGCGGCTTGGGAGCGAATTTACATACCAAATATGCGCTACAGGAGTCACGAGCTCGATGTGGCCCATTCTAGAACGGCGCACCTTTGAGCTAGTTACCTCGACGCCGCATTTTTCGCACTTGATGCCTTTGTAGCGCATTTTTTTATACTTACCGCAAAGGCACTCGTAGTCGCGGATCGGACCGAAAATTTTAGCGCAAAATAGACCGTCGCGCTCAGGTTTTAGCGTGCGGTAGTTTATGGTTTCGGGTTTTTTGACCTCGCCGTGGCTCCATGACTTTATCCTCTCAGGGCTAGCCAAACGAAGCTGAAACGCTTCAAAATCGCGCGGTCTGCGTTCTTCTTTTATCTCAATAGGTTTTAACTCACTCATTATTTTCATCCTCATCGTATATCTCGACATCAAGCGCCAATGATTTTAGCTCGTTTGTTAGAACGAAAAATGTCTCAGGAATGCCAGTTTCAGGCACATTTTCGCCTCTTGTTAGGGCTTTATACGCAGACAAGCGTCCTTCGACGTCGTCTGATTTGACCGTTAGCATCTCGCGAAGCGTATGGGCCGCGCCGTACGCCTCAAGCGCCCAAACCTCCATCTCTCCGAATCTTTGTCCGCCAAATAGCGCCTTACCGCCGACTGGCTGCTGAGTAACAAGGCTATATGGGCCAGTGCTTCTAGCGTGGACTTTTTCGTCGACTAGGTGGTGAAGCTTTAGCATATACATACATCCGACGTTTACGCGCTCCTTAATCTTTGAGCCCGTGCGTCCGTCGTAAAGCTCGGTCTTGCCGTCCATATCTATCTTAGCTAGCTCAAACAGCTTCATTAGCTCATCAACCCTTACGCCCTCAAATATAGGCGTGGCAAATTTGACGCCGTTAGCCCAGTCTCTAGCGTAATCCAAAAGCTGCTCGTCGCTCATTTTACCTAGAGTCTTTTTAGCATCCATAAATTTAGACGCCGAAGCTATCTCGATCATCTTAGCTCGTAGCTCTTTTATCCACTCGCCTTTTTTGGTCTCAAAAATTTCATTTATCTGCTCGCCTAAGCGGTAGCCAACAAGACCAAGGTGGCTCTCTAAAATTTGACCAATGTTCATACGGCTTGGAACGCCAAGTGGGTTTAGCACTATGTCTACGATCTGCCCACTTGGAAGATAAGGCATATCAACTTCTCTTACTATATTTGAAACGATACCTTTGTTACCGTGACGTCCAGCCATTTTATCGCCGACCTTTAGTTTGCGTTTTGTAGCTATGTAAACTTTTACAAGTTTAACAACACCGCTTGGCAAAATGTCATCTTTTTCTAAAATTTCTATCTTAGCGTCATGCTCTTCTTTGAGCTTTTTCTTCTCATTTTGGAAATGATTTTTTATGTCGTCGTATGATTTTTGAACGTCTTTTGAA
>CALISV010000373.1 GCA_938041615.1 uncultured Campylobacter sp.
GATTTTTACACAGCCAGTGCAGCGCAAAGTCAAACATCAGCCCGACCAGGCTCGTGCCGATAACCACGACCATGACGCTAAGGCTCTCGTAGATCAAAAGCGAAGCCGCAAGTCCGCACGCAAAGCCGAAAATCGCGACGAAAACGACGCAAAAAATGCGCAAATTTTTAAACGCGAGTAGCAAAAAAATCGCGCAAAGGCTAAGCGAAACCGCGCTCATGACCGCACTTTCCTTGTCGCCGCCCGCTTTTCCGTAGGCTCCGTATAGCGCGCCGCAGCTAGCGTAAGCCTGCACCGCGTCCCCAGCCGCGAGCTCGCGTACGCTTTCATAAAATTTGATCAAATTTCGCGGCTCGTAGCCGGGCTTTAGGCGCGCTTTTACGAGGTAAAATTTCTCGCCCTCGTGCGCGGCTTCCAGCATCAAATTTGACAAATTTAGGCTAATTTTGGAGCTCTCTAGGCTCATATGCGAGCTTAAGGCGAAAAAATCATCTTTCGCATTAAGCGGCTTAAAAGCAAACTGATTAAATAAATTTTGCGCGCTTTGTTTGAAAAACTCGTTTTTGTCTTTTACTAAAAGCTCATAGGTTTGCTCGTTTAAAAGCGCGATCTTTAAGGCATTTAGCTGAGTTAGATAGGAAGTTAAATTTACGTCCTGCTTTGCGCGGTACTCTTCAAAAACTCCGCTTTGTGCGGCTAAATTTTCGCTTTTTTCTAAAAATTCGGGCGAATTTGAAGCTAGCAAAAACTCGCTAGAAGCGCTATCAAGCATCGATTTTAGCGCTGTTTGCTCGGTAGAGTTTTCAAAATTTACGAGAGAAAAAATATCCGCGTTTATCTTTTTTGCGTTTGTAAAACAAACGGCGAGCGCGGCTAAAAACGCCGCTAAAAAGATAAAAAAACGCGCGGATTTTTTCATTTTACGTTGTAAAAATCATTTACCGTTTTATCGCCGCTAACCTCGTTTAGCACGATCTTTTTGACGAATTTATCGCCTCCGACCAAAATACGCGTAAAGATTTGCTTTAGCAGCACGTTTTTAGGCGTAAGCTCGATTTTCCAGTTGTTTTTATCGCCTGAGATTTTAAAGATAAATTCCTTCTCAAGCTCGGCTTTATCGAGCTTTATGATAGATAAAAAGAGCTTTTTATCAAAATTTTGATCGATTTTTATGAGCTGATTGCCGCTTTTTTGAAAGATGCCGCGCTCATTTATGACGATACTAACCGCGATCGGGCTTAGCGTGTCGTAGAGCAGCTCGCTTTGGCTGAGTTCAAATTTACCGTAGCTTTTAAACTCCACGTTAAAGCCGCTCAAAAACTTCGTTTGCGCGAAATCGCCGCTGATATTTTGCGTTTTGATTTGAGATTTTATCTCGTTAAAATCAAGCCCCATCAGGCTCGCAGCCAAACTAAAAATTATCGCTATTTTTTTCATTTATATACCTTTTTACTGCATTTTGTAGCTCTTGCGGGATCTCGAAGCACGTCTGCATCGCGCGCATATCCACGGCCGCCTGCGAGCTCGCGCCCGTACACAGCGTCTCGCCTGTTTTGGCGTTTTTGACGACGTAGCCGATCTTTAGAAAGCACTCGCACTCCTTTAGCGTCGCCTCCACCTCGATCTCGTCGCCGAAAAATACGGGTTTTACGTATTTGGCCTCGATTTTTACGATCGGATATGCGTAACCGTCCACCCTCATCGCCTCGTAGTCGTAGCCTATCTCCTCTAGCAGCGCGCATCTAGCCGTCTCGAAATACTTCACGTAGTTGCCGTGCCACACGACGTTCATGCTGTCCACGTCATAAAACTGCGCCTTTAGCGCGACTGATTTTGATATCATCTCATCTCCAAAAATCAAAAAAATTAAACCACTGCGTAGGCGTTTGCTTGCAGCGATTTTCCAGCTCGCGGACGTAAATTTGCAGATATTCGCGCGCTGCGGCTGCTTTATCTCGCCCCAGCTTTACGGCGCTTGCTAGCGGCACCAGCTCGATCCTAAATTTACCGTCTATCTTTTGACACCATAGCGAGCTTATCTTTACGCCCAAAATCCCCGCGATCAGGTACGGACCGTAGTTAAAACTCGCCTCCTTGCCTAGAAATTTCACCCGCGCGGCCTTATCGCCGCCAAGAGGCGTTCTATCGCCCATTATGCCGATATGCTCGCCGTTTTCGACGATATTTTTTAGCTCCAGCATCGCAGCAACGTCGAGCTCATTGACCAGCATCATACGCACGCTGCCATCGTTTTGGCTGATGCGCTTTAGCACCTCGTTAAACTCGCGCGAGTTTTTGTCGTAAACCAAAATCACCATCCTAAAGCCATCGACCCGCGCGCCCAAAGCCTTACAAATTTCGACGTTACCAAGGTGTGCCGTGAGCAAAATTTGCCCCTTTTGCGCGCCGATTAGTTCGCTTTTCATGCGCTCTAGATCTATGATCTCTAGCTCGTCATCCTTGATCTTGCCTTTCCAGACTCTAAATTTATCGCAAATAGCGCCGCCAAACGCCTCAAAATGGCTAAAAACGCTCGTTCCTTTTAGCGCCTGTGCGCCCGCAAATTCGCTCAAATTTCGTCTAAACTCGGCGATGTTTTCGCGCTCGTTTTTTGAAAATATATAATAAAACCAAACCACGATTTTAACGATAAGCTTTAGCGCAAACTCAGGCAAAATTTGCGACAAAAATAGGCTAAGCCTTAAAAAAAACGCCCCTCCTCTTTCCTGCTTTTTCCACCAGAGATTTTGCTCGGCGTTTTTTTGAGGCTCTACGGAAATTTGAGTGCTTGTCCCGTTTTTTTCGCCCAAATTTACCCCGCACGCTCGCCAAATTTTACCCAGCGCAAATTTAGGCAGTGAAAAGAAGCATTTTGCGTGCATAAGGCTGATTAGCGCGTTATCGCGCAGCATCTTAAAGTGCGAAACGCCGCCCTTTTCATAGCGTACGTACGTATCAATCCAGCACACATTGATGCCCTGCCTTACGGCATTTACGAGGATCTCGATGTCAAATTCCATCCTATTTGTTTTGCTTTTTGCCGCCGCTTTTTTAAGCTGCTCTAAAGGATAAACGCGAAAGCCGCACATAGCGTCTTTGACGCCAAGACTTAGCGTATTTATCGCGACCCAAAAATTCGTGATTTTCCTGCCGTAAACGCGGGATTTTGGCGCGTCCTCGCCATAAATAGGATTTGCGCAGACGATGCTTTGCGGGTGCGCCCGGCTCTGCTTCAAAAACTCGCC
This sequence comes from uncultured Campylobacter sp., assembly GCA_938041615.1. GTDB lineage: Bacteria > Campylobacterota > Campylobacteria > Campylobacterales > Campylobacteraceae > Campylobacter_A. Next base: position 3,246 of record CALISV010000373.1, read on the forward strand.
GATGAGCGCCGCGTCGTGCTGAAAATCGGCGTCGATCTGCAAAACATGGCTAAAACCGCGCTCCAGCGCAAATTTAAACCCGTCCTTCATCGCGATACCCTTGCCGCCGTTTTGCGCGCGCGTGAGTAGCAAGATGCTCTCCGTGCGCTCAAGCTCTACTAAGATTAGCTTACTAGCCTCGTCTGAACCGTCGTCCACGACGATAACGGGCAGTTCGTAGGCTTTTAGCGCGGCGATCAGGGCTTTGATATTTTGCGGGTGATTGTAAAAGGGCACTAAAAACGCAAATTTATTCAAAGCGTAGCCCTTCCCATCGAGCACTTTTCGCCGTTGCAAAACAGCTCGAAGTAAAGCTTACCGCCGCGTTTTTCAAAACAAACGCGGAGCGCGTCTCCAGGTCTTACAAATTTCATAAATTTTAGATTTTCCACCGTATTAAGGCCGCTAACGTCGATACCTACGCCACTAGCTAGCTCAAAGACGTAGTCAAGCTGCATAAATCCCGGTAGCAGCGGTAAATTTGGAAAATGGCTCTCGTAAATCTCAAGTCCTGCGTGCATGATAGCGCTAAATTCGTACTTTTGCGCGTGGTTTTCGAGCCGATCGCCGTTTTCGTCAAATTTAACACAGCTAGCATTTGTGTCGCAGTTTAAACCGCTCCCTAAATTTTGGCCACTTCCATAACAAATTTCGCCCGCTTCATTTACCGCCCCGCCACTCCAGACGGGTTTAGGGCTAGCAAATAGTGCGTTTTCAAATTCGCTTTTTTCAAATTTGCCCTGCTGATTTCGCGGCATTTTTTCTACTATTTTAAAGTATCGGACGCTGTTTTTAAACTCGAGCTTCAAAAGCTCTTTTAGCTCGGCTACCACGCCTTTTTTGCCGATTTTTCTAAATTTTTTAAGCCCCTCGCCATTTAGCTCCAAAAGCACGGCGATGCGTTTAAATTTCGGATGCGGCGCGCAGTAGCAGTCCGCGAGCAAGCCGCTTTCTAGCAGCTTTGCTTCGATGCTCTCCAAGCTCACGCGCTTGTCGTTTAGCTTCACGATGCGGTCTATCCTGCCTTGTAGCGCGAGGCGTCCCTCGTCGATGCTAGCCGCGTCGTTAGTCTGAAAAAACTCGCACCAAGGCGAGCTCACGTTTAGCGCGCCTCTATCGTCTAGCCCCGCATTCACCGCGCCAAATAGCCTAAGCCCGTCGCCGCAGTCTTTTGCCACTATGCCAGTTTCCGTGCTACCGTAGATTTCGATGATCCGCGCGTCGCAGATTCGGCCCAGCTCGCCTCTTAGCTCCTTTTTTAGCGGCGAACCAGCACTTACGATCCCGCTTAAGCCCTTTAGCGCGCTTGCGGCGGGACTTTGGGCTAGAGTTCTAAGTAGCACCGGACTAGCGATAAATACGTGATTTGCAAGCTCCAAACCCAAAATCGCCTCGGGATAGTTTAGCTCGTCCGCGATGACACGAGCGCCAAGAATTAGCGGCAAAAAAACCTTAAACGTAAGCCCAAACATGTGCCTGTGCGAAACGCTCGAAAAAAAGGTATTTCGCTCGCTAAAATTTAGCTCGCCCGCTAGATACTCGCTCTCTTTTATCATCTGCGCGAGCGTTTTTTCTATCATCTTGCTTTTGCCGCTTGAGCCTGAAGTTTGCAGGTAAAATTTAGCCTGCGGATCAAATTTAAGCCTCTTTGTGGGCTCGTTTGCAAGAAAATTTAAAAAATTTTCGTCGTTTACGGCGGTCAAATTTGGCTCATAGATCGACTTTGCTAGCACGCAAGGCGCAGCGCCCGCCAAAAGCGAGCCAAAAAACGCGGCGTAAAATTTAAACGCGTCGTCAATGTAAATTTGCAGCTCTTTTATGCCGTTTTTTTTTAAAAACGCTGCAAATTTAAGGCACGCATCAAAGACGTCGCGAGAGTCGTCCGTAAATCTAAAATTTTTTAAATTTTCCTCAAAGCTCATTATTTTTTATAAATCTCTTTCTAAACAAAATTTCCCCGAAAAATAGCGCCCCCATCAGCGCGTAAGAGACCGCGCCGCTATAAACGCTCCAGTAAAATTTATCCTCCATCAAGGCTAGCGCAAGCGAGAGGGCGGCGTTAAAAACAAAAAACGCGCACCAAATTTTGGTCAAATTTCGCGTATAAGCCACGCCTTTTTCGTCCAAATTTGGCTCTTTTAGTTTTGCTATTTTGGTGATGACGGCTTCGTTTTTTAAGCTAAAAGCAAAAAAGGCCAAAAACGCCAAACTCACCAAAACCGGGTAAAGATACGCTAAAAATCCGCCTCTAAAAATCATACAAACTATGAAAAAAACGGCGGCCGCGATACTAAGCTTCCTCTCAAAACCGCTCGAATACGCCGCGCGCGCTATCCACAGCACAGCCAGCGCCCAAACGACCCAAAAGGCAAAATCGCCCGCGAAAAATAGCGCGAACGGGTAGATGACGCTAACTACGCTTAGGGCGATTTTAAGCTTGCTCGTCAAATTTTTTAGCCACCGCGTTTACGATGTCTTCGAGCGTTTTTACGTTTTTAAAATCTTCAGGCATCAATCGGTGGCCCGTTTTGCGCTTGATGTGGTCTATAAGATCGATCGCATCGATGCTATCTATCTGCAAATCCTCGTAAATGCGCGTTTGCGGCGTGATTTTTGCCTCGTCGATCTCAAAAAGCTGCACGAGCGCGGACTTTAAAATCTCAAAAATTTCTTCCTGTTTCATCGTTATTTCCTGTTTTCAAAGATGTATTGCGCGAGGCTTTTTACGCTGTAAAAAATCTCTTTTAAATTTGCGGTTTTAGAGTCCAGTACCAGGCCGTAGCTTTTTTGTACCGCAAGGCCAAGCTCGAGCGCATCAACGCTATCAAGCCCTAGTCCTTCGTTAAAAAGCGGCGCGTTCTCGTCGATATCGCTTGGTTTCATATCCTCTAAATTTAAGCTCTTTATGATGAGCTCTTTTATCTCATCTATTAGTTCGTTCATTGTTTAAACTCCTTTGTATAATTTTCGCTGATAAAAGCGTGCAACTCTCTGGCTCTGATCGGGTTTGGTCTATCCGCGCAAAACCCGTCCAAATTTAGCCTAAAAAGCTCTTTGAACTCGTATTTTATCATAACGCTCGGGGTTTTGTACCAAGGCTCGTTTTTTTTGAGGCTGGGCGGATCCATTTTGATGGCGATGGCGACTAGCTGCTTTGCCGCATTTACCGCGATGTAGGCGGCTGCTTTGTGAAAGACTATCTCGCCCGCCGTACGCGTACCCTCAGGAAATATTATCAAACTTTCGCCGCTCTTTAGGGCGTCCGCGCTTTTTTGCAAGAGCTCCTCGTTTGCGGTATTTAAGATATATCCGCATGATTTTATCGCAGGAGCTAAGAAGATATTTTTACCAAGGCTTGCTTTTACCACGCAGTTTGCACGGCGGATGAGAGCTATCAAAAAGACGACGTCTAAAAGCGAAGGGTGATTTGCAATGATTATCTGGGAAACATCTTTAAATTCATCAGTCGACTACTGTAAAAGGTAGAACTAATCAAGGAAAGTTGTTAGTAGTTGCTTGGCATCTTTTGGTAAGCAATAACAACCTTAGCTGAAGAAAGATTGTTGTAGTGTGTGCTAATATGAGAATTTAAACAAATATCATTTATGGTTTCTTGAGTTTTTAGCAACAAGAAACATGAAAGAGCAAGATAACTGAGTAACCTTTGCTTTTGTGAACCCCATAAACAAAGTATCAATGTTCTCCTTGATAATATCTTACTGAAGGAGGGTAGCAAAAGTATGAGCAGCTTCTTCTATCTTTTATCACACGATATTGAGACAGTACGAGAAAGGTGTAAAACTTATCATACAAAGCGTTTGATTCACGTAGGAATTCAAGGACTAAACATAATATTTTTATTTTATGTGTCCTACTTAGCACGAATATGCTCAGTGAACGCAACGAACACAGTGGATTGTACATTTAGACTAGTATTTAAAACTACCTCGATAACAGCTTCAATCGTTGAACAATCAAAAAATTATTGCGATTATCATAGTCCGTCCAAACGACAATGACAATGTAATCTGCATCTTTGTAAGTAGTTTCTCCATCAAGCGTCTCGGTCAAATCCAATTTTTTCGGAAAGG
>CALISV010000374.1 GCA_938041615.1 uncultured Campylobacter sp.
TGTTTGTTCCCATAAAGCCGCTTACTACGGTTTCATAGATATTATCGCTGCTGTTTCCTACCAGGTTGTCGTCGTTTGTAGTGAAATTTATCTTTACGGCATCGTCTACCAATCTTTTTTGGTGAGCTAGGTTAGTAGCGTTGGTATCGCTGATGATTTGTTTAAATAAGGTGTAGTTGTAGTTGCCTTCTTCGTCTTGGGATACATTGCCTATTCTTTGAGAGACGTATTCTGATATAGCCGTTTTATTGGCAAAGGTTTGCGCAGCTACCGGATCTGCTATTCTAGCTTCAGTAGAGGTTGCTACCTCAAATAGCTTTACTAGAGTATCTCCTCTTGAGTTTCCTAGCTGTAAGTGTCTAACCCATGCATTTATGCCGTCTGGGTCTTGAGAATAGTCTTTGCCTAGGATATTTTTATAGATATTTTCTACATATCCTCTGTTTGTATCTATTCTACCGTTAAAATATGCTGCGATAGCAGGGCTTTGTAGCATAGCGTCTGCGGTTTGCGCTTGATCTCTAAAAACGCCTGCCGAAACCCACGCGTTTAAACCCGCGCCTTCGGGTGCTCTGTTAAATAATGCCACATAAAGTTGGGCTACTTGTGCTTTTGTTACTGCCATAAAAGGCCTCCTTTGGGTAAATTGGGATTTTGTTTAATTCCATGGCGATTATAGCATTAAATTCCTGATTGTCGATAAATCGTAGATAAAAAAAATGAAAATTCGGGCGGCAGAACCGCACTGTATCGGCCTGCCGCTGTGAAGGATAAAAATGAATTTAGGCGAAATTATAAAACGATATTGTGATCGCTATCTACTCTCGCGCCGCTTAGATCTACCGTGCCGGCTAGCTTGGTCACGTAGTCGTCCTGTCCTACGCCTTGCACGCCGTCGGACGTAACGATGTATGTGTTTGACTGATAGGTGAAATACGCACTCTTTGACGCATGCTGAGCGGCCGCCTTTTCGGCTTCGCGTAAGTTGTTGGCGAAGTCTAGCGATGCGTCTGAGTCGTACTTGGCGATAGAATTTGACTCCGCGGCGGCGCCTCCCGTGTATAGTTTGTCACCTTTGCTAAAGTCGGTGATAGAGCTTAGCTTATCCGTGCCAAAAGGCGAATTCGCCTCCGCTCCCAGTTTGCCGACCTTAAAGACGTCGTTGCCCGCTCCGCCCGTTATTTTAAGGCCCGCCACCGAGCCGAAGCTTAGCGTATCGTCTCCGCTGCCGCCTTTTACGACGCCGCCCCTTTCGACGTGATTTCCCGCGTCAAAGGTAAATTTGCCTGTTAGCGAGCTTGCGTCAACGCCTTTTATTTTTACGATATTCGCGCCTAGTTTTAGCTCGGTATTGCCGTCGCCGCTCACGTAGACGCCCGATAGCGCGCATTTAGTCGCGTCGCTAGCGTTTAGGTTTATTACGTTTTTGGCTGCGGCGGTTTTTGCCGTATCGGCGTTTGAGACTATGCGGACGTTTTCTATGCCGTCTATGACGAAATTTCCGGTGTTGTCCAGTCCTGCCGTATTTGCTTTAGGATTTATCTTTAAGATTAGCGTATCGTCTGCGCCGCTCGCCGCGTCTTTGATATTTACGGCTATATCGTTTGCGATCGCGGCGTTTTCGACGACTATCGTAGAGTTATTCGCTAGATTATCTATCTTTGCTCCCGCTCCCGCTCCGCCGGCTAGCGTTACGGAGCTCAAATTTGCCCATTTAGTCATATCTACGGCCCCACTTAAGGCGTCGGTTATCTTTAAATTTTCAAAATTTAAAAGAGAAAGCTTATTTGTCGTCGCGGTAGCTACGGCGGAGGTTACGACCACGGTGTCTTCGCCCGCGCCGCCGTCGATACTATGGGTATTTGCCGCGCTATCTATCTCTACGAAATCGTCCCCGCCGCCTAATTTTGCGGTAGCGTTTTGGACGTTTTTGAGTTTTAGGTTTGAGAAATTACCCTCGTAAGCGCTAGAGTCGAAATTTGTAAGATTTGTTTGAGCCGACAAGTCCATAGCAAATTCTCTCATGCCGCCATCCACCGCAACCTTGGTTAGCGACGTGATATTGCCCAGGTCTAGCTGGCCTTTTTTACCCGCTTTAGCGTGTAAATTTAACGTTTTTACTTTATCGGCCGCGCTTGAAGATAGTTTAGCTAGGCCTTCGTCCGCGTAAGACATCGTAAAATCCACGTCCCGTTCGTCGGTTCGGATGGAGTTGGCGCCAAAATCGACGTCCGTCACGCTGATCTTTTTGGCGCCGTATGCGATGAGTACGTTATTTCCGGACGTATCGTTTATCTTTAAATTTGCAAGCGTTAAATCGGTGGCTTGGGTCGTGAAGTTTTTAAGAGCGTTGGTTTTGTTTTTCAGATCGATATTTACGGTCTTTGCGCTCGTTGCGACTTCGGTTTCGCCGTTAGCTTTCAAATTTAACGTCTGTGCGGCGGTTGCGGCGATATTTGCCTTGCCTTCGCTGTTTACGTTTACGGTTTTAGCGTCTTGCGCGATCAAGGTCACGTCCGATTTTGCCGAAATGTCAATGTCTTGGGCGTTTTTAGCGTTTAGCGAAACTTTGCCGGTCGTATTTACGGAGACTTTGTTCGTCGCGTCGGTCTCGGATATGCTCACGTCGCCTATGGTAGAGATGTTTAAATTTTCCAGCCCGAAGTTAAATTTGACTCCGGCGGCGTCAAATTGGGTTTCAGAGATCAAATTTAGATTTTCGACGTTGCTTACGCCTTTAAAGATATTTTGAAGCTCGGTCGTAGTCAAATTTTGCGGAGCGTCGTTTTTAAACACGGTCAAATTTAACGTGTCTTTGCCTGCGCCGCCGTCGATTTTATCAAGCGGCGACAAAGTAGACTTTTGCGTGCCGTTGCCTGCGTAGTAAACGCCGTTAAATACGTCGTTGCCCGCGGTGCCCGTTATGTTGTCCAGACCGTCGGTTAGGCTCTTTTCGACGCCTTTGCTGGCTAGCTCGTCTATTTTGGCTTTTTGCGCTTCTAAATTTGACTCGTTGGTCGTCCTGATAATCTCCTGAAACGGCGCATAGTCGAAATTTCCGCTACCGTCTTTGCCGATATCGCCTATTTTTTCCGCCATATAGGCCGCGACTGCGGATTTATTTTCGAAAATTTTAGCAGCCCTAGGATCGGCCGCCTTAGCCTCCGCCGATGCCGCTACCTCGAAAAGCTTCGTTAGTGTCTCGCCTCTGGTATGGCCGGCTTGTAGATGCCTTACCCACGCATCTATGCCTGCCGGATCTTGCGAGTAGTCCTTGCCGAGGATGTTTTTATAGATATTTTCGATATAGCCTTTATCGGTATCTATACTGCCGTTAAAATACGACTGTACGGCCGGCGCTTTGAGCATATCGTCGGCTATTTGCGCTTGGGTTTTAGCGGCTCCGGCGCTTACCCACGCGTTTAATCCGGCTCCCTCCGGCGCTCTGTTAAACAATGCCACATAAAGCTGGGCGACTTGTGCTTGCGTTACTGCCATATTGGCTCCTTAGAAGTGAATTTTAGTACTACGTACTAATGATAGTAAATAACAAACATCGTATATTACGATATCTAGGCTAAAAAATCATAAAATACAACGAGCATTTACCGCTGAATTATAAGCAATAACTATTCCATAGAATTTGTAGCTTAAAAAATAAAATTAGTTACTCTGGCACTTTTTAATATTTATTTAAGCATAAAAGGATTACAATCACATTCTTGATGTTTTAGTTACTGGTTAAGGTAAATTTTGGGTAGAGCGGTTAGAGAAATAAAATCAGAAATGGTTTTGATAAAACAAAAGGGCAACTTTTTTGCCGATCAAAGCGAAAAAGACCTTTATGTTGAAATTTTAAGTTCACTAACCCAAAAATACGATATGGAAATTTTAGGCTACATTTTGGAGTCTAATTCCATATCGCTATTTTTGAAATCCTTAAATATACCTAAGATCATGCAAGAGCTAAATAGCACCTTTATAAGAAATAGGAATAAAGCGCGGGGTTATATCCAAGAAAGCGACATCAAAAGATACGAAATCCGAGACGTTTTTATAAACGAATTTGAGGATGTTTTGGCATTTTTGCAGCAAAACGGCGGATATACCTTCAGAAGCATCGACAAAAACTTAAGTTTAGCAAAAAAAATAGAGATTCAAAATTTTAAAAAAAGGACTGAAATGAAAATAGTTGCTTTAAATTCAGAAGTACATAACAGAGTGTCTTATCACCAAGATGCGTTACCAAATTTCCCGTTTGCGGAGATAGTGGCGAGCGAGGCGTTTTTCTGCGAGAAAGATCTACCTATAGTTTTCACGAACGACGTAGTGCCTAAACTGCTAGTACTACTAGGTAGAAATGAAAATTTAATAATAGATAAAAACTACAAAGGCTACGTACCTGCGATCTTGCAAAACTATCCTTTTACTCTGGCTAAAGTCGAGGATAAAAATATCCTTTGTATAGACGAGGATGCGCCTCAGCTAAAAGGTAAAGGCGAAAAATTATTCAAGAAAAACGAAGAGCCGAGCGAATTTTTGCAAAACACCATAAACGCTATGCAAAACTACAATGCCCAGCTAGAAGCTACGCAAAAAGCGTTAGAAGAGATCAAAAAGGCTGGAATTTTGATAAACAAAGAGCTTACAGTATCCGATAATGACAAGAAAATCACCTTAATCAAAGGCTTTTCTGTCGTGAGCAGAAAAAAACTAAACGAGCTTGACGACGCTACTTTGGCCGATTTTGTTAGAAAGGGCTATGTTAGCCTAATAGATGCGCACATTAGAAGCTTAACGAATTTGGAAAATTTGGCGGGTAGAATTTTAGAAAACGAAAGTAAAAAAGAAAATGAAAGTAAATGAACTAAAGGAGAGTATTAAAAAATCCAAACACGCTATGATATATGCTGGAATTTTCAGCATGTTCATAAATGTTTTGATGCTAACTTCTCCTCTATATATGTTACAACTTTACGGTAGGGTCGTAACGTCAAGAAGCCTTGATACGTTATTTTTCCTTACGCTGATAGTTATATTTTTATATCTATGTATGATGTTTTTCGAAATTTTACGTTCGAGAATTTTGGTAGTTTTTTCAAACCAGATAGACTTAAGGCTGTCCGAGAGAGTGTATGACGCGATCTTTAAACTCTCGGCTAGGCAGCCCGGCAGGGTATCTTCTCAGCCGATGAGAGATCTAAATACCATAAAACAATATCTCAGCACCAACGGCGTGTTTGCGTTTCTTGACGCGCCGTGGCTACCTTTTTATATATTGATACTGTTTTTCTTCCACCCGTATTTTGGATATTTTAGTATCGCGGCTGCGATCGTTTTGTTTATTTTGGCTCTTTTAAACGAAGGTGCGACTAAAGACGGACTAAAAAGGTCAAATGACGCTTTTGGCGCCGAAACCCGCTTTGTCGATCTAAATTTGAGAAATTCCGAAGTCATCCAAGCTATGGGCATGAACGGAAATTTAAAGAAAATTTGGCACAAAAAGCATAATGAATTTCTAGAAGCTCACTCCGAGTCTAGCGTAAAAGCCGGAATGTACGCAAATATCAGTAAGGTATTTCGCGTCGTTTCCCAGTCGCTAATGCTTGGTCTTGGCGCGTATCTGGTCGTCTTGCAGGAAGTGAATCCGGGCATGATGATCGCGGGCTCTATTATCATGGGTCGCGCGCTAGCTCCGCTTGATATATTGATCTCAAGCTGGAAAAGCTATAAGAACACCAAAGAGAGCTATGCTAGACTTTCGCAGTTTTTGGAGGATTTCCCTGCCGACAACGAAAAGCTTAAGCTTCCGGATCCAAAAGGCGATATTTTCCTAGAAACCATAAGCCTAGTACCGCCTCACGGTAAGGCACCTACCTTGATGGGGATAAATTTTGAACTAAAAAGCGGCGATATGTGCGCTATCATCGGTCCAAGCGCGGCGGGCAAAAGCTCGCTTGCTAGAGCGATGCTGGGCGTTTGGCCGGTATTTCACGGCGTAGTACGTATAGACGGAGCCGACATCACGCAGTATAACAGCGATCACTTGGGGCAGTTTGTGGGGTATTTGCCGCAAGACGTCGAGCTTTTTGAAGGCAATATCGCAGAAAATATCGCGAGATTCGGCGAACTGGATAGCGAGGCGATCGTACGGGCTGCAAAGCTAGCTAACGTTCATGATATGATATTAAATTTGCCGGACGGTTATGAAACTAAAATAGGCATAGGCGGAGCCAGCCTAAGCGGCGGTCAACGTCAAAGAGTCGCTCTTGCCAGAGCGCTTTATAAGGAGCCCAAAATAATCGTACTGGACGAACCTAACGCTAGCCTAGACGAAGAGGGCGAAAGAGCGCTATTTGCCGCGCTTGCGTCCATGAAGGGCAAGGCGACTATAGTACTAATAACGCACAAACTAAATATCTTAAATTTGGTTGATAAAATCGCCGTTTTAAATGCGGGAAGATTGATGTACTTTGGCGCCAGAGATGCGGTATTGGCTGAGCTCGGCAAGGCAAATGCGCAACAACCGCAGGTAGCAGAACAACAAAAAAGGCATAGTATAAGCCTAGAAGATGCGGAGGGCTAAGATGATACTTAAAAGTGAAAAAGGCACCGTAAATTTTGGGTTGTTCGTTATATTTTTGCTAGTCGGAGTTTTTGGAATTTGGCTCGGTATGGCGCCCCTTAATAGCGCCGCCGTTGCTACTGGTAAAATAGGCGTAGTTAGTAACAAAAAAATCATCCAACACCTTGAGGGTGGCGTCGTAGATAAAATTTTCGTTAAAGACGGAGATATGGTCAAAGAGGGCGATCCGCTCGTCGAGATAAAAAACGTCGCTTTGCAAAGCGAGATGAGTATAGTGAGGGCTGATTTTTTAAGAACTAGCGTCATAGTTTCTAGACTGGAAGCCCAAAAAGACGATGCGACGGAAGTCAAATTTAGCGACGAAATAAAGCAAATCGAAGGCTATAAAGAGGCTATAGACGGGCAGTTAAGCATATTTAATGCGCAAAAAAAGCTTTTGGATGAAGAAAAATCCATCCTAAAGCAACGCATAAAACAGCTTGAAAATCAAATCAAAGGCGCAAATGCGATAGTAAGCGCCAAACAAGACCGTATAAAATCTTTGAACGAAGAGATTAAAGAGTGGGAGAGGCTATTTAAGGAACAGTTGGCAGACAAAGTCAGGCTACGCGACCTAAATAGAGAAAAAACGGCGGTCGAGGGCGAAATAGCTGCGGGTAAGGCTGAGATAGCAAGACTAAACGTCCAAGTTACCGAGACGCAAGCTCAGATTATATTAAGAGACAGAACCTTTAAAGAGGATGTATTAAAAAAGCTTGAGGACGCCAAAACTCGTCTTGTGGATCTGCAACAGCGTTATAATGCTTTAAAAGATCAATCCGAGCGTACTATCGTAAAATCTCCGGTTGAGGGTAGCGTCGTAGAGCTAGCCTTCCATACTATCGGAGGCGTAATAAGGCCCGGCGAGAGAATAATGAGCATAGTGCCGGATGAAACTGACTATGTCGTAGAGGCTAGACTAAACGTAGTAGATATTGATACGGTGCATGTGGGACAGCTTGCCGATATTAGATTTAGCGCATTTCAGCACAGGCCGAGCTTCGTTATGGAGGGTAAAGTAACGTACGTATCGGCCGATAGTATTCAGGATAATGCAGGTCACTCGTTTTACGATATTAAAGCCGAGCTTACCGAAGAGGGCATGAAAGAGTTTAAAAGAAATGACTTTTTTATAGTTCCGGGAATGCCGGTCGAAGTAATGATCAAAACCGGCGATAGGACGATGCTTGAGTATGTCTTAAAGCCGTTTATAGATATGTTTAAAAGGGCATTTAATGAAGACTAAAATTTTACTTTCGGCCTTGTTGGCTTCAAATTTAGCTTTTGCTCAAAGCGTTAGCCTTTCTCAGGCATACGAAATGGCGCTTGAAAATAACAACGAGCTCAAAATGACCATGTATAATAGTATAGCCTCTCAAGAGAGGCTATCACAAGCTACGGCCATGTTTTTGCCGACCATTAACGCCGAAGCCGCATATGTCGGCGAAAAATACGACAGAATGGACAGGCGAAGAGTATCGAAAATAAACGAAAGCTATAAAAAAGTAGGCGTTAGCCTTAGTCAGAGCGTATTTAGGCCGGCAATCTGGTATCAAAGAAATCAAGAAGAGATCAGGGTGCGCGGCAACGAGTTGATGTATGAAAATACCAAACAAGAACTGGCAAAAAGGGTCGTAGAAGCGTATTTTAACTACACCTTCGCATCCGAGACGCTAGCTCTTGCTCAAAGCTACGAAGAAGCCAACCGCGCCAAATATAACCAAATGCAGAAG
>CALISV010000375.1 GCA_938041615.1 uncultured Campylobacter sp.
GCCAAGCCCCATCGTAAAGAGCGCAAGCCCGCCAAACAGCGCGTTTCCGCTCTGCGCGATATAAAGCAGCGCGCCCGCAAGAGGTGCGGCGACGCAGGGGCTAGCGATGAGCGCAGATAAAAATCCCATCGCAAAAACGCCGATTATGCCGCCCTTGCTTTGGGCTTTTTTGCTAAGCGCGTTTTGCATGGCAAGCGGCATCTGAAGCTCGTAGAGTCCAAACATCGAAAGCGCGAGCGCGACGAAAACGAGGCTAAAGCCGATCAGTACGGCCGGTGTTTGCAGCGCGCTTTGCACGCCCGAGCCAAAAACGCTAGCCGCCACGCCTGCGACCGCGTAGGCGCACGCCATCGCAAAAACGTAGATAAGAGAGAGGAAAAAGCCGCTCGTAGCGCGCGAGTTTTTGCTTTTGACGTTTTTAGCGTGTGGGTTGCTGCTATCAAATTTGACTGAGTTTTCGTCTACCGCGCTTAAATTTACGGCGCCGTTTTTGTCGCCGTGCGCGCTACTAGCTTGTTTTGAGACGATGATAGATGATAGGATCGGGATCATCGGAAAGATGCAAGGCGTGAGCGAGAGTAGCAGTCCGTAGCCCAAAAACGTGGCGAGCGAGAGGAGGAAATTTGCGCTGCTAAGGCTTGCGGCGATGGAGTCTTGCTCAGAGAGCGGCGCCTGCGAGTCGGGGAACCCATCAGGCTCGGCGGCCTCTATGATCTGCGCGACGGAGTAGCCGCCAAGACCCTTTTTGACACTAAATTTGAGCACTTGCGGTTGGTAGCAGATGCCGTCTTTGGCGCAACCTTGGTATTCGAGCTTTAGAGTGAAATTTTCGCCGCCGCTAAGCCCTTTTAGCAAATTTATCGGTACGAAAAGGCTAAATTTATCCGTATAAACCTCGCGTTCGTCGTAAATTTCGCCTTTTGGGAAGTTTAGATGCGAGTTTAAAATTTTATCGCCCAGGCTCGCTGCTAGGCTGTCTTTGTAGACGTGGATATTTGGCGCGGGGGCAAATCTAAACTCGACGTTTTGCTCGTCGGCGTGTGCGGTGAAACCGAAGGCTTCTTTGACCGAAAGCGGTTCGGCAAACATAGCGCAGCAAGTCAGAATCGCCGCAAAAATCATCCTAAAAATCATAATATTCCTTGAAATTTTTGTCGCATTTTACACAAGCTCCCATAAAGTCAGCGTTAAATGTTAAATTAAGAGGCGTATTTTAGCTAAATTTTAATTATTTGATAGTAACATTTTAAAAATACCCAAAGGAGGTTTAGAGTGAGTAAAAACGGCACGGATAGCGTGAAATTCGACTACGAGCACGAGCTACGAAAGCTACAAATCGAGCTTTTAAAATTTCAAAATCACGTAAAAGAGCAGGGTCTGCGCGTACTCATAATCATCGAGGGGCGCGACGCGGCGGGCAAGGGCGGCTCGATAAAGCGCCTAACCGAGCATCTAAATCCGCGTGGTTGCCGCATCGTGGCGCTTGAAAAGCCAAGCGACGTAGAGCGCTCGCAGTGGTATTTTCAGCGTTACGTCGCGCATTTACCAAGCGCTGGCGAGATCGTGATCTTTGACCGCTCGTGGTACAACCGCGCTGGCGTAGAGCCCGTGATGGGCTTTTGCACGCAGGAGGAGCACAAGGAGTTTTTGCGCGAAGTGCCTAAATTTGAGGAGATGATCAAAAACTCGGGCATAATTTTCTTTAAATTTTACCTCTCGGTTTCAAAAGAGGAGCAAAAAAAGCGCTTCAAAGAGCGTCTCACCGACCCGCTAAAGCAGTTTAAAATCTCCCCCGTAGACGAGAAAAGGCAGGAGCTCTGGGATCAGTACACCATCGCTAAATACTCGATGCTGCTAGCCTCAAACACGCCGTTTTGTCCGTGGACGATCATCGTTTCAGATAGCAAAAAACAGGCTCGCATCAACCTTTTTAGGCACATCCTAGCAAACGTCGAATACCCGAAAAAAATAGACGCCAAAAACTTTGAGTGCGACGAAAACGTCGTAAGAAGCGGCGAGGAAGAGATACGCCAGATGGAGGCAAATCTCAAAAACGAGAAGTTGTCCAAGATGAACGGGTAGGGCGAGCTTGGGTCAAATTTGACGTGCGGCGCGGCAAACGGTCTCGCGAGAATTTGCCTAAATGTGTCAAATTTGACTCGGCCGTCCCGCACCTTTTTGATACGAACGGCAAAATCGGCACTTATCCGTTTCAATTTAATAGCCTCTTTTGCAAATTGAACAAAGCTAAGCTAAAATTTAACTCAAACCATAAATGGACTTGTTTTTTAGTCTTAATGATTAAAAATATTCAATTTAACGAGCCAGCTTAGCTCTCTTTGCTTTTCTGCTCTTCTTGAATTATATTTATACGATTCCAAGAGATAAAGTAAAGTATTTGTGTTATTACAAATATTATTATAGTTATACCAAAGCCGTATCTTATCTCATCGGTTATCCAAAATGAGTTTAAAAGCATGTAAAGGGTAGTAGATAGCGCGATAAAACAAAGAATGTAGCCATATATGCACCATCTAAATAGCTTTACGCCGGTTATCTTAGCGAGTTCA
>CALISV010000376.1 GCA_938041615.1 uncultured Campylobacter sp.
AAATTTTTCATACATTTTTATAGCTATTTCAAGCTCTTTGTTTGTATAAAGATAAGTTTGATTAAAATTTTCATCGCAAAATTTAATCGCCTCTTTTAAAAGCTCATTCCCAATGCCTTGGTTTTGAAATCTCTCATCAACCACAAACCATCTAAGCAGTCCCGCTTCATGAGGCTCATCAACAGCGATACATCCAACCAAAACACTATCTTGTATGTAAGTAAAAAGCTCTCGTTTTCCGCTTCCTAAACTAGCTACAAATTCGGCTATATCTTTAGCTATCTTCGTTTCAAAAGCTTTGCCAAAGTTAAAATTTTTCGCATAATACCTCGCATTAAGCGAGATCATGTCACCCACGCACCCGCTTGTGTAGCCTTTAGTTATTTGCACTTCGCCCCTTTATCTCCTCGTAAGCCTCATTAATCTCTTGAAGCTTTCTGGTTGAGCGCTCTATCATCTCCTCGCTCTCGCCGCGCCCCATAAGGATATCGGGATGATATTTTTTCACGAGTTCGCGGTAGCGCTTTTTTACCTCGTCAAACGACGCGCCCTCTTTTAGCCCAAGCACGGCATACGGACTTTTCGTGCGCATTTCATACGGATTTCGCCGCGTCTGTCTTTGATCGTAAAATGCCTCAAACCTAGCTAGTATCGCCTCAAAAATGCCCTCATCAAGCCCAAATCCCGAGGCAATCTGCTCGATGATATTGCGCTCGCTTTTACTAAAATTGCCGTCGATATAGGCCAAATTTAACAAAAACGATATCTTCGCGGCCGCGGCGTCTTGACTAAGACGGAAGCGATCTCTATACTGTCGCGCGATAAAATAGGCATTATGCACCGTCTCTTTTTCGCGGTTATATATCTGCTTTAGCTCCGCTCTCATCGCTGCGTCGTTGCCGAGTCTTAGCGTGATATCGTCTAGCGTCTCGCTGATGAGGCGAGCTTCTAGCTCATTTACCCTGCCGTCGCTTTTGGCGACTTTGGCGAGCAGACTAACTAGAAATTTCGCCTCTTCAAACATCGCCTTTTTTCGCGAACCGCCTAAATTTGCAGGATTTTGGCTGAAATTTGAGACCAGATAATAAATCCCGTAAAATATCAAAAACCAAAAAATAAAATTCAAAATATCACCATAAATGATAAATCGTATTTTTGAGCTTGCCGCCTACTAGCTCGTTTTTACGCCACGAGCTCTCGTCGTTCATCACGTTCCAGCGGCGCTCGTCGGGGCGATAAAACCAGTCTTTGTCGATCTGATAATAAATCTGCTTGCCGTTTGCCTCGATGATGTTGGCGATGTTGTTGTCGTGGTAGCTGTTCTCGTCGTAGTCGGTAAACGCGCGCTGTCCCATCTCGGAGTAAAGAAGCGTTAGCTCCTGAAGCATCTCGTTTAGCTCGTTGTCCATCTTTTGCACGTGCAGTCCGATCTCCTCAGCCTCGCGGAAAAGTATCGGATAATCATGCGCCGGATAGTCGCTGTTTAGGCGCTCGGAGATGTTTTGGATCTTTGATTCGTCGGTCATATGGTAGCGCAAAAGCTCGCAGCAAATCTTTAGCGAGAGCGAGCTGGCGCGGTCTACTGCGCCAAAAACCAGCGGATGGATATAGTTGTATAGCGATTTATACGGGTTTTCGTCGTTGTCTTTTTCGTGCATTTTCCATAGTTTTATCACGCGGTTTAGCTCGTCCATCGACACGCTAACGCGCTCGTTGCCGTTATCTATCGGGCTCATCGCGTGCTTTAGCGAGGTATCGACGGCGGTTAGATACGCTAGCGGCCCCATCACGATCTCGTTCGCGCCTAGCGCCATCATCGTCGCGGCCGACGCACAGTTAGCCGGGATGAGAGCGGTGATGTTTTTGCAGTAGTTTCTAAGAGTACTGATGATACGAAGCGCCGCGATACCGCTGCCGCCGTCGCTTTTGATAAACAAAAACGCATTTTCTATCTTTTTACCCTTTAAAATTTCATACATCGCGCTCGCGTCGTTGCCGCAGACGCTACCTGCATTTGAGTTGTAGTAGGTGATGAGCGTGCCGCCCAGTTTGGCCTCGACCGCCTTTAGTACCTGCTGAGTCTCGCTAAATAGCACCGGCGGCTTAGCTACGCTTTTTTGATCCATTCCTCTGCCCTCCTTTTGCGGCTGTTCTTCTTCTTTGTTGTTTAAAAAGTCTTTCCAAGACATCTACTTTCCTTTCAAATTTTGATTCAAATTTTTACGATCTTTTAATATCGCTTGCAAAATTTGGCGCTAAAATGCTTGAGCAAACGCCGCCGAGACGAGCCAAATTTAGCAAGTGCGTCAAATTTACGCCGCTCAAATTTAGCCAGCCCAGCGGCGCCAAATTTTAGTCCTCTTGGCGGACGATTACGGCAAATTTATTAAAATAAACCTCGCTCACGTCGCTTAGCTTTTCCTCGATATCGTTTAGCTTAAATTTATCTCCGCCCGCTGCGCCGATTTTTTCAAATTTGACGCCGTGTTTTGCGGCTAGAGATTCAAATTTAGCCTCGTCTTTTACGCCGACGATCGCGCGCGAAAAGCTCTCGTCAAAGATGAAATTTGGCTTTTTAACGTCAAATTTACACTCCGCGCCAAGCCCGCTTAGGCATGCCATTTTAGCTAGCGTTATCGCCACGCCGCCCACGCCTACGCTGTTTGCAAACTCTATAGCGCCCGATTTATTTGCCTCGATGACCAAGTCCCATATCGCGCGCTCTTTTTTGTAGTCCACCGCAACCAGCTCGCCGCCCACCACATCAAATAGCGCCTTAGCGTAAATCGACGCGGCAAATTCGCCCTTCGTTTCGCCAAGCACGTATATCGCCGTGCCAGCGCGAGCAAAGACGCTCGGAAGGCTCGCGTTTGCGTCATCGTTCACGCCCACCGTCACGATCGCTGGCGTCGGATAGACGCTCACGCCCTCGGTGTCGTTATACAGGCTCACGTTGCCGCTCACAACTGGCGTATTTAGCTCGCGGCAAGCCTCTTTGATGCCCTCGCAGCCCTGCGCGAACTGCCACATGACCTCGGGATTTTGCGGATTGCCGTAGTTTAGGCAGTCGGTGATGGCTAGTGGCGTCGCTCCGCTCATCGCGACCTTTCGTCCCGCCGACGCTACCGCTAGCGCCGCGCCTATGCGAGGATGGACGTAATTCATCCGCGTGTTGCAATCCGCAGCCATCGCGAGCTTGACGCCGTTTTGCTTAACTCGCATCACCGCAGCGCCCAGCGTGCCTGGACGCTTGGCAGAGTTTAACCCCACGTTGGCGTCGTATTGATCGTAGATGTAGGATTTATTTAGCACTTCAGGGTCCTCAAAAATTTTATCAAACGCCGCGTCCAGCTCGCGCTCGCTGGCACCACAGCCGCATAAATTTTGCCGCGCGATCTGCGCCATATATGCAGGCTCTTTTATCGAGCGATCCAGCACGGGTGCCGCCTCACTAAGAGGCTCGATCGGGATAACGCCCGCCAGCTCGCCGTGCCAAAAAAGCTCCATCTTGCCGCTATCCGTCACCTCGCCGATGACGGCGGCATCCGCACGGAAGCCCCATTCGTTGATTGCCACTTCCGGCACTTCCAACCAGTATTCCTGTCCGTTCTCATCGAAGCGCTGCACCCGCACCGCCCCCTGCCGCCAAGGGTTCTTGGCTACGGTCAGGCTTTCGCCCACCATCACGAACGGCACCTCGCGCACATCGTAGAGCTTGCTGCCGACGCTGACGGTCAGGTCGGGTTTGACCTTGCGTGCTTCGGGGCGGCTCAGCACCAGTTCGCGGCAGTAATCGGCTGGCGGCGACAGGATAAGCTGCTCCGGCCTGATTTTCTGCCAGGCGGCAAAGCGGCTGATGTTGGTTCGGCTGTGTTTCTTCACCCCGTTGAAAAACATCATCCATTGGTTGGCCTGCTCCTGCAGCTGTTCGATGCTGTCTATCCGTTGGAATTTCAGCTTGCCTTCAAACTGGGTTTCCACCAGATTGTTGCCGTTCTCCACCCCGCCTTTGGCACGGGCGTTGCCCGGTTTGTTAATCTGTACCTTTACCTCAAGCTGCGAACACAGGTTGTTGAAACCGTAGCCTGTGTTGGCCGCACCCGGGTCAAG
>CALISV010000377.1 GCA_938041615.1 uncultured Campylobacter sp.
CTACGACAGGTTTTATATGAAGGAGGGCGTTTACGAGATAGTAGACCTTAGAACGGTTGAAATTTTAACCAGACCGCCGCACTTTCAGGGCAAAGAACTAGAGGCAAAGGATATCTACGAGATGATAAAAACTGGCGCGCTCGTGCCTGCTAGCGGCGAGGAGATGGCGATATCTCGCATCGAGGTAGAAAAGCCGACCATTATTCTTTACGTCACGTTTGGTATCGTTTTTATTCTCGCGATCATCTTTGGAGTCACAAAAGCTAAAAGCGCGAAAATAGACTACAGATAAATTTAGTGTAAATTTTTTCAAAACGCCTTTTTGCAGTGGTTTACTCCTTAAATTTAGCCAAAAACTTAAGGAGTAAATTTGACCTATTTACTCTTTTTTGTTATTTTAAAAGGAAGATGAAATTTACAAAAAAGGAGAAAAATGATCAAATTTCAAAAGTCGAAATTTAACAATTCGGTATTTATCCCATCGCTTGTTGTCATATTTTTAATAACGGCATTTGCAGCAATATTTCCAAATTTCTCAAATGAGTTTTTTAAAGGTATGCAAAACTACATTGCGGCCAAATTTGGCTGGTTTTACATCCTGACCGTCGCCGTCATACTTCTAAGCATCATCATCCTTGGCTTTAGCAAGCTTGGCGAGATCAAACTAGGAGCCGATCACGTAAAGCCGGAGCACAAAAATATCTCGTGGTTTTCTATGCTTTTTGCCGCTGGCATGGGCATAGGTCTAGTATTTTTTGGTGTGGCCGAGCCGCTCATGCACTATCTAAACCCACCAGTTGGCGACGCGCAAACTATCGCAGCGCAAAAGCTTGCGTTGAATATCACATTTTTTCACTGGGGCATGAGCGCATGGTCAGTTTATGCTATCGTAGCGCTAATTCTAGCCTTTTTCTCGTATAGACACGGCTTGCCACTAACGCTTAGATCGGCGTTTTATCCGATCATCGGAGATAAAATTTATGGCAAGATAGGTAGCGCCATCGATACATTTGCCGTCGTGGCGACCCTTTTTGGCGTGGCGACATCGCTAGGATACGGCGTGCTTCAGGTAAATGCTGGCCTTACGCACGTTTTTGGCCTGCCAACTATGCATATCACGCTTTTAATAGTGCTTTGCCTAGCTGCGACCATCTCAGCGGCAAGTGGCGTGGATAAGGGCATTAAGATCTTATCAAACGCAAATATCGCGCTAGCTATTTGTTTTATGTTTTTGATACTATTTTTGGGCGATACGACACAGCTTTTAAAGTCGTTTGTGCAAAACAGCGGCGACTACGTATCGACGCTTATTTCAAACACCTTTAACCTCTACGCCTACGAGAGGCAAAACGAGAGCTGGCTTGGCGGTTGGACGCTGCTATACTGGGCTTGGTGGCTATCTTGGTCGCCGTTTGTGGGGCTTTTTATAGCTAAAATTTCAAAAGGCAGAACGATCAGAGAATTTGTGATCGGCGTGCTTCTCGTGCCAACTGGCTTTACCTTTGCTTGGATGAGCTTTTTTGGCAACTCGGCGATCGCGCTTGTGCAAAGTGGCTTTAGCGAGCTTGCGACGACCGTAAATTCCGACTCGGCTTCGGCGCTTTTTATGTTTTTGGA
Source organism: uncultured Campylobacter sp. (assembly GCA_938041615.1). Classification (GTDB taxonomy): domain Bacteria; phylum Campylobacterota; class Campylobacteria; order Campylobacterales; family Campylobacteraceae; genus Campylobacter_A. The sequence continues at coordinate 1,618 of CALISV010000377.1, forward strand.
GAAATTTAGCTTTTCAGGCGTGCTAAGCACGATCGCAGTCTTTATGATCGTCATATTTTTCGTCACTTCGGCTGATTCAGCAGCGATAGTCATGAACATGCTTTGCTCAAATGGTAAGGACGATACGCCGGTTTGGCAAAAGGTCTTTTGGGGCGTTACAGTGGGCGTCGTGGCGGCATTTTTGATGCTAGCCGGCGGCCTTGGCTCGCTTCAAGCACTTACGATAACTACGGCGTTGCCGTTTGCCATAGTGCTACTTGGCGCCATTTACGGGCTATTTAAGGCGTTGCGCGTGGATGTAACCAAAAAAGAGACAAATAACTTTAATAATATGCCTCTTAGCGATCTTTCAAAGCCTTGGCAAGAGCGACTAAGCGCGATCATCACGCTACCTAGCAAAAAAGACGGCAGTAAATTTCTAAACGAAGTCGTGCTAAAAGCCTTTAACGAGTTAAAAGATGAATTTGCCAAAAACGGCCTTGAGGCAAATGTAACAAAAGCTGAAAATTTCGTAAATTTAAACGTCGGACTTGGCGATGAGATGGACTTTAGATATGGCGTCTATCTCACCAAAAGCCAGAGCCCAGACTACACCAGAGAGCTTGACGGCGATGATCTTTACTATAGAGCTGAAGTCTATCTAAAAGAGGGCGGTCAGGACTACGACGTGCTTGGCTGGAGCGAAGCCACGCTGATAAACGACGTAATCGAGCAATACCGCAAACATATGCAGTTTTTGCATGTCGTTAGAAAATAATAATTTGGCGTAAACTTGCATAAATTTACGCCTTTAAATTTATGCCAAGCAGCCTTTTTCTAATAATATTTACCGATTTTAATCCAGATTTGTTTTAAATTTCAAAGATGCTTCTAAAAACTTTAAATAAAATTTTTATATAATCTCTCTTTTTCACAAAGGTATACAGATGGATAGAAAAACTTGGAGTTCGAAGGTAACGTATATTTTGGCGGTTGCGGGTGCTACCGTGGGCTTTGGCGCGACGTGGCGTTTCCCGTATCTGGTCGGGCAAAACGGCGGCGGCGCCTACGTACTCGTGTTTTGTATCGCGATGATCGTGATCGGTATACCGATGATTTTGGCCGAAAATGCGATCGGCAGACGCCTAAAATGCAACGCCGTGGACGCATTCGGCGGTAAAAATATAAATCCGGCGTGGAAAATCGTGGGTTGGATGGGCTTGCTTGGCGCATTTGGCATCATGGCGTATTACATGGTTATCGGCGGCTGGGTGCTAAACTATATCGCGCAGATCGCATTTGGCATGCTTGATCTCTCGCAGGTGCTTAGCTTCGAGGCTACGAGCGCGTTTTACGAGCAAAATATCGTGAGCGATCCGCTGGCTATCAGCTTTGCGACGCTAGTGTTCGTGCTCGTAAACTACGCGATCTTGGTGCAGGGTGCGGTCGGCGGCATTGAGCGCTCGGCGAAGTACCTCATGCCGCTGCTTTTCGTGCTGATGATCGTGATGATCGTAAAAAACTTGACCTTAGATGGCGTGGCGCAGGGGATTAAATTTTACCTCACGCCAGATTTTTCAAAGATAAGTATCAAGCTTTTCGTCGATGTTTTAGGGCAAGTATTTTTCGCTCTTTCGCTTGGTTTTGGCGTTATGATTACTCTTTCTAGCTTTGTTAAAAAAGACGAAGGACTGGTTAAAATCTCGATCATCACGGGCATTCTAAACACCCTCATCGCCGTGCTTGCGGGCTTTATGATATTTCCGTCGCTCTTTAGCTACGGCGTCTCGCCAGATAGCGGTCCAAGCCTCGTGTTTAAGAGCTTGCCGATCGTTTTTTCGCATATGCCTTTTGGCGGATTTTTCGCAGTAGCGTTTTTTGCGCTACTGATGATCGCCGCGCTCACGACCTCGCTGCCGATCTACGAGGTTATCATCACGACGCTTCAAGAAAAATTTAAAATAAAACGCAAAAGCGCGATCTTGCTTGTGCTTGGCACGATATTTATCTTTGGAAATTTACCGTCCTTGATGGCCACGAACCTGCTTGCGGATGTTAAAATTTTCGGTAAAAATATCTTTGACGCATACGACGCCATAAGCGCTACGATATTTTTCGTGCTGACTTCGCTAGGATGCGCGATATTTGTCGGCTGGGTGCTAAAAGACGAAGCCAAACGCGAGATAATGCAGGGCAGCGAAAAATACGCAAAACTCGTAAATATCTGGTTTTGGTATATTAAATTCGTCGTTCCGTTTATCATTTTGGTGCTTTTTATCAGCTCGTTTTACGATAATTTTTTAAAGTAAATTTGATGAAAAATCTCGTAAATTTAGCTAACGACGACCGCCTAAATTTGCGCGTAGAGGGCAAAATTTTACTCAGCGAGAGTGTCAAAAACGGCAAAACGAGGCAGACGCAAAAGAAGTTTACTAGCATAGACGAGGCTCAAAAAGCCTGCGCGAAAAAGGAGTGGGAGAGCTTAAAAAAGGGCTATGTCCTGCAAAACGCGGGCGCAAAAGCGGGCGAAGCGAGTCTGCACGTCTACATCGGCGGCGGATACACGGGCGCGCTAGCCTTTGCTGGCGCGGGCGGCGAGCTTTTCGTCTATAAATGCGGCGGCTACAAAGAAAACGGCTCGGTCGATTTTTTGACTAGGCTGGGCGCGGACGGCGCGATAAAAGGGGATATTATTTTGCCAAAGCCGCTTGCGTGGCATGCGCAGCAGGCGGGCGAAATTTTACTTTTGGATTTGGATCATTTTATTTTCAAATTTGATCTAAAAACGGGCGAGTTTGCCGACCTTTCCAAAGAGCTAAATTTTAAAAGAAATAGAGAATTTACGAGCCGCGTTTGTGCTGCGGGCGCAGCGGGCGAGACGGCGGCGTTTACGATGTTCGGTCAAATTTTTATTTTGCGAGACGGCGAAATTTCGCTTCTTACGCAATATAAGGCCGAAATGAAAAGCTCCACGCCGATATTTTGCATCGCGCTTAGTGCGGACGGCTCGCGACTGGCGCTTTGTTGCAAGCAAAACGAGATTCAAATTTTAAGCGCGCTTGACGGCTCTTGCGGCAAAATTTTAAGCGAGATAAAAGGGGGGCTCCGGCATTTTGGATAAAATTTGCTTTCTACCCGACGGCTCGCTGCTCGGCAAAGAGCGCCACTCGGATAAGCTAATCTGCCTTGACGCGGACGGCTCGCGGCTGGGGCCTGCGTGGCTACAAGGCGAGTGCGCGCAGGCGAGCGATTTTTGTCTGAGCGAGGACGGCTCGCGCCTTGCGATAATCAGCTATGGTAAGGCTCACATCGTTGATCTAAAAAGCGCAAATTTGACGCTTAGCTTTGAGCTGGAGCACGTCGTAAAGCGATGCGAGGCGAAATTTGAGAATTCAAACGGTAGCAAAAATTTGGCCGTGCGCACCGACTACGGCTGCTTTGGTTTGTATCGCGTTTAAATTCCGTGAAATTTAAGCCGCAGGTGTAGGCTTCTACAGATTGCGCTTTTAAGGCGAGCGATCTCCTCTCGATCTTTTAATAGCGCGCCCGGTTTTGGGCCATTCGACACCCAAAGCG
>CALISV010000378.1 GCA_938041615.1 uncultured Campylobacter sp.
TAATAAAATATCCGCAAAAAATTTAAGGGGAATTTATGCTTTTGACAAAAGCAAGCGAATACGCGCTGCTTTCGCTGATTTACATAGCGCAAAAAGACACTCCGTCAGACGTCGATACGATGTCGGGCGAGCTTGAGATATCAAAAAGCTTTTTGGCTAAAATTTTGCAAAATTTGGCCAGAGAGGGCATTTTGGTTTCATTTAAGGGCGCAAACGGCGGATTTATGCTCGCGCAAAAGCCTGAAGAAATCAGTATAAAAAGAATAATCGAAAGCGCAGAAAAGCGTAAAATGGCGGTATTTGAGTGCTCGATCTCGGCTGATAGCTGTGCCTCCAGCAAGGGCGGAATGTGTCAAATTTGGCCGATGTTTAGTGCGCTGCAGTCCAAAATCGACGATTTTTTAGATACGATTACGTTAGCAAATATAATCAAGAAGTAAATTTTGGCAAAACAAAAGCGCAATATCCTAACCCTGGTCGCACCGTTTTTAGAGCCTATCGTAAGGTTTAGGGGGCTCACGATCGTCGGCGTCATAATCGCCATCCTAGCGATCATCATCGTGCCGCTTCCTAGCGCGGTTTTGGACTTTTTTCTTGCGCTTTCCATCTCTATCTCGGTACTTATCATCCTGATCGCCGTTTACGTGCCAAAGCCTACCGATCTTAGCACCTTTCCGACGCTTATTCTCATTATCACGCTTTTTAGACTCTCGCTAAACATCGCCACTACGCGCATGATTTTAAGCGAAGGACACAACGGTCCAGATGCCGTGAGTGAGATCATCTCAAGCTTTGGGCAGTTCGTCGTGGGCGGCAACTACGTCATCGGCGTGATAGTTTTTACGATCCTAGTTCTTATAAATTTCATGGTCGTCACCAAAGGTTCGACGCGCGTGAGCGAGGTGCAGGCGAGATTTACGCTAGATGCGATGCCTGGTAAGCAAATGGCGATAGATGCCGACCTAAACGCTGGCCTGATCGACGAAAAGACAGCCAGAGAGCGCCGCGAAGCCATCATCGGCGAGGCGAATTTCTACGGAGCGATGGACGGTTCGTCTAAATTTATAAAAGGCGACGCGGTCGCGGGTATCATCATCACGATCATAAATATCGTCGGCGGCTTTCTCATCGGCTCGTTTCAGTACGGCCTAGACATGGCTACCTCGGCGCAAAACTACACGATCCTAACTATCGGCGACGGTCTAGTGAGCCAAATCCCGGGCCTCATCACTTCGACGGCCACGGCGATAATCATCACGCGCGCTAGCAAGGACGATGAAAATTTCGCCGAGGGCTCGCTAACGCAGCTACTAGGCGAATACAAAACGCTTTTGATAGTCGGCTTTATACTATTTATATTTGCCCTGGTTCCCGGGCTTCCGACGCTATCTCTGGGCTTTATCTCGCTTCTATTTTTAAGTATGGGCTATATAATGAAAGAGGTAAAAGAGGGCAAGATAAATTTGACCGCCAAGGCCCAAAGCATGGGCTCTGTGCAGGGCGAGGAAGAGGGGCAAGCAGCGCCCAAACCTTCTAAAAAAAGCGAAGAAGAGATCGCCCGCGAAGAGGAAGCCAAGATAAACGATATCTTAAAGCTTGAAATTTTAGAACTCGATCTAGGATATGGTCTGCTAAAGATCGCCGAGACCGATCTCATCGAGCGCATACGAGCGATGCGCCGAAATATCGCGGCACAGCTTGGTTTTTTGATGCCAAAGATCCGCATCCGCGACAACCTACAGCTACCGCCCAACGAATACCGCTTTAAACTAAAAGGCGTCGTGATCGGGCAGGGCGAAATTTACGCAGATAAATTTCTAGCGATGGATAGCGGGCTAGTTAGCGACAACATAGAAGGCATCCCGACTAAAGAGCCTGCGTTTGGCCTAGATGCGCTATGGATCGATGCGAGCGTAAAAGAGGACGCGATACTAAGCGGCTACACGATCGTAGATCCCGCGAGCGTCATTTCCACGCATATGAGCGAGCTGATAAAGCAAAACGCCGCCGAGCTCCTAACCCGCCAAGAGACGCAAAATTTGCTCGACAAGCTAAAATCAGAATACCCCGTCATCGTCG
>CALISV010000379.1 GCA_938041615.1 uncultured Campylobacter sp.
AAAAAGAGTATCGACGAGCCGATCGCCACGTCGCTAGTGTGCGTAAGGCCGTAAAATACGCCAAGATAGGCGATAAAAGATACGACGAACGAGGTCAAAACGTACTGGATTTTTAAATTTACGCCCATTTTAGCAAGCGCAAATCTAAGGCTATAACCCACGAGCGTCGCTAAAAATACGCAAACCACCGAGCCCGCATCGCCGCCAAAAAGCCTGCAAAACGCCGCATTTGCAAGGCTTATTAAAATAAGCGAGCTTGTAAATTTGTTCGCGCCTATGCGCATGACGCCCTCAAACTGCTCTTTGGCTTCATCAAGGCTCAAATTTTCATCCAAAATCCGCCAGCTAAGCGACGAAAGCTCGGAAATGCGGTTAAAACTCACCTGCCCTAGCGGGATCTTTTTTACGTAGGTTCGGCGCAGGGAGTTGTCGGCCGAGTCCATGACGCTAATGGTAAAATACTTCACGAAAATCGTCACGCTAACGTCGTAGCCGTAGCGTCTAGCGACGCGGTCTACGCACTTTTCGACGCGCGCGGTGTAGGTGCCCGCGCTCACCATCGCCGTCGTGTAGTCAGAGAGAAAATCGGTTAAAATTTGGATATCGGGCTTTGCGCTCATTTTTCGGCGGTTTTAAATTTGATAAAAAACAAAGCAAGCTGCGCGAACAACATCAGCTTCATCGTCCACTCGCTAGCCGCGTGCATCTGCGCAAACTCGGCCGTCTGCGTCGCCGCCTCGCCCGCAGCCTGCGCGTCCATGATGAAAGGCGTGAAGTAAAACGCAAACAAGAGCGCGAGGGCTAAATTTATCGCGCAAAGCATACCCATGCTAAATTTAGCGGCAAATTTGACGCTAGATCTAAACGATGCAAGCTCGTAAAGTGCGACTATGACGCTAACGGCTAGCAAGGCGTAGTTAAATTTAACAAATATCGTAGCCATCAGTTTGCCGCTTTGAAACTGCGTGAGTACGCCATCGCCAAGTATGCTCTGCGGATAAAAAATCGTCGGCGCAACCAGAACCCCAAGAGCCAGCTCCGTGCCGATGAGCGCGCCAAGAAGCAAAAAATAAACGCTTTTCATAATTTTCCTTTTTTTGATTTACTGCACGCATTTTAGGGTTATAGCATTTAAAATCCGCTAAATTTGAGCAAGAAGGGCGGAAATTTGAGAACTATAAATTTGACGCAAGCTCGGTCAAATTTGGTTTATCGCCAAAGCACAAACCGCACACGAATTTAAAAATTTGCAAATATATTTCGCGCGACGAATCCGCGGTCAAATCCGGCCAAATCCTGATAAAACTCCGCCTCGAACCCGTTAAATTTAAGCGCGCTTTGCATACTTTCTCGCTGATCGTAGCCCATCTCGCAGGCTAGGTATTTTACGCCGCGATTTTTAGCGACAAGGATAATGTTTTTTAAGATCTCGTCGCCCGCCGCGCCGCCAAAGAGCGCCTCGTGCGGCTCGTTTAGCACGAATTTATCAAGCTCGTAGTCCCGCGCGATGTAGGGCGGGTTTGAAACGAGCAGGTCAAACTGCCCGTAAATTTGATCCAGATACGCGCATTTTACGAACTCTATCCTATCCTCTACGCCAAATTTCGCCGCGTTCTCGCGAGCTAAATTTAACGCATCGTCGCTGATATCGGAGGCTATGATTTTAGCGTTTGAGTTTAGCGCAAGGCAGATGCTGATTATCCCGCTTCCCGCGCCTATCTCGGCAACTAGCGGCGGGCTCTTTCTCGCGGGTAAATTTGACAAAATCTCAAGCGATTTTTCGACTAAAATTTCAGTCTCGGGGCGCGGGATCAAGACACCCTTTTTTACGTTAAAGCTAAGCCCATAAAAGCCCGCCTCGCCCGTGATATATTCTAGCGGCTCGTGATTTGCAAAACACTTTATAAGCGCAAAATACCCGTCCGCATCATCAAGCTCGTGGTTTAAATTTAAAAATATCCACTCGATTTTTACGCCGAGGTGTCGAATCAAAAGCGCCTTGGCTACGCGCGCCGGATTTGCGCCGTTTATCTCGCACGCTGGAGCTATCTGCGAGGCGGCGGCTTTTAGCGCGTCATTTACCGTCATTTTCCAGCTCGTTTATACGCTCAAAGAGGCTTGGGTGCGAGTGATAGACGAACGCGTAGAGCGGATGAGCCTTCGGGAAGGCCTTGTTTTCGGAGCCTAGCTTTTTTAGCGCGCTTATCATGTCGGCTTTGTTTGAGATTTCGCCAGCGAATTTATCGGCGCCAAATTCGTTCGCGCGGCTAAAATACGAGCTAATAGGCGAAAATAAAAATCCGAAAATCGGCGAAAAAAGTAGCAAAAACACAATTACTCCGCCGCCTGCCGGACTGAGCCCCAGCGCGTCGTACGCCGCGTCAGGGATGTTGCCGAATATAAAAAACATCACAAAAAGCATAACCGCGCTTAGGGCGATCATTTTTAGGATATCTTTGTGCTTAAAGTGCCCCAGCTCATGCCCCAAAACGGCGACTATCTCCTCTAAACTTAGTTTTTTAACGAGCGTGTCGAAAAGCACGACGCGCTTAGTCGCGCCAAGGCCGCCAAAATAGGCGTTTAATCGGTTGTCGCGCTTGCTGGCGTCTATCGTAAAAACGCCGCTACTTTTAAATCCGCACTGCGCTAAAAGCCCTTCTATACGGCTTTTTAGCTCGCCCTCTTCTAGCGGCTGCATTTTATTAAAGATAGGCGCGATGAGCGTCGGATAAATTAGATTTATCACGAGCGCGACCGCGAAGCTCATCAAAAACGCCCAAAACCACCAAAAATCGCCCAAAAATCTAATGCAAAGCAGCACCAGCCACACAAACAGCGTGCCAAACACCAGCGTTAGCGCGAGCGTTTTAAGCAGATCGAGCACAAAAATTTTAGGCGTTACGTTTGAAAAGCCGAGCTTTTTATCTTTGACGAAGGTTTCGTAGATATTTAGCGGTAGTTCTAGCAGCGACGAAATGAGCAAAAATGCCATAACCATAAAGACGTTATCGCCTATATCTCCCGTTTTATAAGCATGCCCCGATATCGCGCCAAGTCCCCAGCACGCCCACATCATAAATATCGCAGCGTGATAAAAAAGGCTAGCTATCTCAAATTTTTGATTAGTTATCGCTGCCGCGGCGGCTGATTCGTACTCGCCCTGCTCTAGCACGACGGCGGGCTTTTTAGCCTCTGCGCGTATAAAATTTATCTGTAAGATCGCCAGCCACGCCTTTACGGCAACGTAAAAAAAGTAAATACCGAGTAAAAAATAAAACATATTTTCCCTTAAATTTTATAAAGACTAAAGCAGCCGTAGTCGGTGCGCACGGCCAAAAATTCCTCGCCGTTTATGTGCTCAAATTTCGTCTCACAGCGCTTCACGACGTGCGAGAGCGCAAAGCTAAGCCGCAAATTTCCACTTTTTAGATCGATGATGTGAGCCTTGTCGTAGTTTATTAACGCCAGCCGCAAACCGTCCGCGCTAACGCAAAGCTCGTCCGCCTCGGCGCATTCGCCTCGAAGCCATGCGGGATTAAGTCGCTCGCCGCTTACAGCGTCAATGCAAATTAACTTGCCCGTGTAGCGCTCCTTGCCTAGCAGCGAGCCGCCATTTAAAAAGCAAATTTTATCAAAAATGCCGAAGTCGCCTTTTATCTCGTTTAAAATTTCGCCATTTATCGTGCTTAAAATTTTGATCTCGTTTTGCTTGCAATGAAGCGCTAGCCGCATGCCGTCATCGCTAATCGCGGCGCACAAGGTCGGCGTATAGCTTTTCATCTCGGATCTGTACTCGCTAAGAGGCGAAATCTCACCGCCTCGAAAGGTAAAAATTTGACCAAACATCGCAAACGCCGCCGTATCTTTCGCAGCGCAAACGAAACTCGTAAATTCTTTGCTATTTTTAAAGCTTAACCCTTGAGAGAGATCGCTAAATTCGCCCGTTGCGGGATCAAATTTAAAGATAAAATGATCCAGATCCAAAAGCAAAATTTCGCCCGCGCGCTCCGCCTGCCATGCAAGCAGCTTTGGCAGGAGGATCTGCTGCTTTA
>CALISV010000380.1 GCA_938041615.1 uncultured Campylobacter sp.
TGCGAAGCAGAAAATCTAGCTCATTTAAAGGCGCGCAAGAGACAAACCAATAAAGAAAGGAATATAAATGAGAGCATTAATCAGCGTTAGCGATAAAGAAGGCATCGTAGAGTTTGCAAAAGGACTCGAGCGACTCGGTTTTGAGATATTAAGCACGGGCGGTACGCACAAACTGCTAAAAGAGCAGGGTGTAAAAGCGGTCGAAGTGAGCGAATACACAGGCTCGCCCGAGATGTTTGAGGGGCGCGTAAAAACCCTGCACCCAAAAATCCACGGCGGCATCTTGCACAAGCGAAACGACGCAAACCACGTGAGCCAGGCCGCACAGCACGGCATCGGCGGCATCGATCTAGTCTGCGTAAATTTATATCCGTTTAAACAAACCACAATCCGCACCGACGACTTTGACGAGATCATCGAAAACATCGACATCGGCGGCCCTGCGATGGTGCGCTCGGCGGCTAAAAACTTCGCTAGCGTTTATATCGTAACTAGTCCGCTTGATTATGGCGAAGTTTTGCGCGTCATAGGAGGCGCGGATGAGAGCGAAAAGGCTATTTTTAGGCGAAATTTGATGATAAAAGCCTACGAACACACCGCAGCCTACGACTCGATGATCGCAAATTACATGAACGAGCGCTTTAACGAGGGTTTTGGCGAGATGAAATTTATCGCTGGTAGCAAGGTCTTTGATGCGAGATACGGCGAAAACCCGCACCAAAAGGGCGCGCTATACGAGTTTGATTATTTTTTCAGCAACAACTTTACCGCGCTAAAAGGTGAAGCGAGCTTTAACAACATCACCGATATAAACGCGGCTTTAGCACTAGCGAGCAGCTTTGACGCCGCTCCTGCGGTCGCCATCGTCAAGCACGCCAACGCTTGCGGCTTTGCCGTAAAATCAAATCTTCTCGAGAGCTACGTCGAGGCGCTAAAATGCGATCCCGTCTCGGCATACGGCGGCGTCGTGGCGATAAACGGCACGCTAGACCGCGCCTTGGCCGAGAAAATCAACGAAATCTACGTCGAGGTCATCATCGCCGCAAACGTGGACGAGGACGCGCTTGCGGTATTTGAAGCCAAAAAGCGTATCAAAATTTTTACTCAAGGTAATAAATTTTTACAGCGCGCAAACGACAAATACGACTTCAAGCACGTTGACGGCGGCTTTGTCTATCAGCAAAGCGACGAGGTGAAGCCTGGCGAGCTACAAAATATGAAACTACAAACCGCGCGCGCAGCCAGTGAGGCTGAACTAAAAGACCTCGAGATTGCGTGGAAGGTCGCAGCGCTCACGAAAAGCAACTGCGTCGTTTACGTGAAAAACAGCGCCGTGGTCGCCATCGGTATGGGTATGACTAGCCGCGTGGACGCCGCGCGTGCGGCCGTGGCTAAGGCGCGCGATATGGGGCTTGATTTACGCGGTTGCGCGCTTGCTAGCGAGGCGTTTTTCCCGTTCCGCGATAGCATCGATATCGCAAGCGAGGCGGGCGTAAAAGCCGTGATACAGCCTGGCGGCAGCATACGCGACGACGAGGTCGTAGCTGCAGCAAACGAGCACGGCATGGCGATGTATTTTACGGGCGTGCGCCACTTTTTACACTAAAATTTGATCGTTTGACGGCGAGGCGGCGTAAATTTGACTGCGCCGTTTTGCCGTTCTAAGCTTATTGATTAGCGGCGCGCTTGTTCCGCCTTTGCTCAAATTTGACTTGCTCGCTTTTAAATTTGGACTGCGATTTGCTTGCGCTTTGGAGATTAAATTTAATTGAAAGCGATATATGAAGCAAATTTTGATTTTCTTGGTATTTTTAGCGGGGCTTTATGCGGCCAATATCTATGTAAACGGCGAAAAGGTCGGCGGCAGCGACCAAAACTCGACCTATAACGGCGAGAGCAAAAACGAAATCCTAAAACAAGAGGGCAGAAAGCAACTCTGCAAAAAAGGCTACAAGCAGTACTGCTAAGCGGTGCTTTATCTTTTAATCGGCGGTCAAATTTACGCCGCCAAATTTTATCTCATCTCAAATTTTACATCATCAACGCTCGGGTTTTGCCAATCAAATTTAACGCCGCGGCCGTCAAATTTAAAATTTAATCCCTTAAGCAAGGTCAAGACGCACGCGCGCAAAATAAGAGTATAATTATCCAAATTTAAAACAAGGATAAAAAATGAGCGATTTTTTCAAAGACGCCGAGCAGTTTAACGCTGAGGGCGCGACGGTGCCGTTTTATAGATATAGCCAAGGCGGCGTGGATTTCGTCGGATTTGACAGCCGTCCGTGCGTACCGCCCGAGCCTATGGTAAACGCGCTAGTAGCGATCAAATTTGCAAATCAAAACACCAAAATCGTGATGGTAAATCATAAATTCCCAGCCGGTTTGATCCCTAAAATAGAGGAGCAGTTCGACATCGAGCGCGAGGATCTGGAGGGCGGGGCTGTCAAGATGACCTTTAGCCTCAAGCAGGGCGCAGACGTCAAAAACGTAGATACAAGCCTTTGTCACTGAGATAAGTTATGCTTTTAAACACCTTTGCGCCGCCTTTTAAGCTAGTCGGCGGTTATTTTATCGCGGGTATTTGCTTTTTGATCGCGAGTATCCCAGCTTTTTTTGCGGCTGATTTTGAGACGATCGCGGGGCTTGAGACGGCGGGATTTTTACACGTGTTTTTCGTTGGATTTGTGATGAGCATCATCATCGGCGCACTTTATCAGCTAACTTCGGTGATTTTAGAAAAGCCGTTTTCGACGATCAAGGGCGCGGTGGCAAATTTAGCCCTTTACTGCGCGGGCGTGGCGTCGATGAGCTACGGGATGATCAGCGGCAAAACGGGCTTCATACACGGTGGTGGCATGGCGCTTTTTCTCGCGCTGCTGTTTTTTGGCACGACCTATATCGTTAGCTTTATGGATAATGAAAAAAAGAGCTTCGCGGCGTTTATGCTCTTTGTTTCGGCGGTATTTTTACTCGCCGGCATCTCGCTTGGATTTTGCCTTTTGATGATACTTTCAGGCACTTTGCCGATGGATTTTATGTTCGCGCTTAAATTTCACGTATATTTCGTGCTCGGGTTTGTCTTTTTTATCATCGTCGGCGTGGCGACCGTGCTGCTACCGATGTTTGCCTTGGCGCACGATCTAAAATTTACGCTTAGTAAATTTGCCTTCGGATTTTATATTTTGGCTGGCGTTTTGCTCTTTTTTAGCGAAATTTACGCGTACTTTGCGTTTGGAGCGGCGATTATTTGCTTTGTCGCCGAGGCGCTATATATCCTAAAAAAACGCGTCCGCAAGGCGTATGATTACTGGAACGTCAATATCGCTCTTTCGCTCGCGGCCTTCGTGCTGTTTTGCGTATTTATCGCGGCGGATAGATACGATATGGCGGTATTTATGCTGATTTACGGCTTTTTATTCGCCTTCATCGCGGCTCATCTTTACAAGATCGCGCCGTTTCTCATCTGGTACCACTATGTAGCGCCGTTCGTGGGCAAGGTAAAGGTGCCTCTGCTAGATCAGATGATCCTTAAAAAGCCCGCATATATCGGTATCGGCTTTAATGCTCTTGGGCTTGCGCTTTACGAGCTTGGCGTCTGGCTGGAGATAAAATCGCTCGCGCACTGCGGCGTGGCTTGTCTGCTCGTTAGCATCGTTTTGGTCGCGATAAATATGGTAAATGTTTTTAAATTTACGAAATTTAGAATAAAGGAAGAAAAATGAAAGAAAAAATCTACAAAGCGCTCTCAAACATCGTCGATCCAGAAGTGGGCTTTGATATCGTATCCTTGGGGCTTATTTACGACGCGGCTTGCGACGAAAATGGCAAGGCGAAGGTCACGATGACGCTATCTACGCGCTCATGCCCGCTGCATGAGATGATACTAAGCTGGGTCGAGACGGCGGTGCTAAACGTCGATGGCGTAAAAGAGTGCGAGATAGACCTCGTATGGGAGCCTGCGTGGAGTATCGAGATGGCGAGCGACGAGGTGAGGGCGGCGTTAGGGGCGTGATTTTGGCGTTAGTCGCAGTCAAATTTTGCTGAGTTGCCGACTAAATTTGACCTCGGTTTTAATCTATTTACAAGCTTGTTCGGGGCGCGGTTGTCTTGTCCGGACAAGCTCGTTTCAGTGCCCAAATATGAATGATGAGTCGGACGGCGTCGCCTTCGCGTCCGATCCTAATTTTTACCCCAAATAGATGATGGCATCATGTAGCGCAAATTTGACTGGCTGTGTAAGAATCAGGCTTATAGCATATGGAATATTATGCGAGCGAAAATTCGTTATAGCTATTAGCCTAAACTTGCGCAAATTCTATCATAGTTTTAAAATGCGTTGTCATCTGTTTTTCTTGTCTTTGTTAGCGCGACGACAACCCTAGCCACTTCTAAAGATATCCTTAATGACAAATTTCTATTACCGTACGGATAATCTTAAATAGTTCTGTTATTTTACTAAATTTGCTCTCACTTGATGATTGTATATAGGCGTAATCTTTTGTTGTGATCGCTTTGAATCGTCCTTATTGCGAGTGATTTAAGCTTCTTGTTGCCGTCATAGCTTAGCTAAAATTTAGCTCGCTTAATAGCGTGTAAAACGTTCAATATTTTTTGACTCATAATATATTTGCAAAGGTTTGCCTATGTCATTTTTATTTGCTTGAGCACTCGTTAGATCTCAAATTTTAAAACCGTTGTCCACTCGCAAACCTATGCTTTAGCGAAAATTGATGAACTATCAGATCGTTATTTTTAAAGCTCTTGTCGTCCGTTTTGAAGCGGACGGCTAGGGCGCTTTTGAAAACAAATTTAAAATTTCTATCTCGGTAGGGCGATAAAAATTTCATCGCTAATCTATCTTCGTTTTTTAAAATGCCAAATTTAAATTTAGTCAAAACGGCGTCGTGAAGGGTCTCTTTCGTACTGAACAGATACCTTTTCGGATCCGAGACGAACTGCCAGATAGGCTTTGCTATTTCGTTTTCATTCTTGCGAAGCGACTTAAAATAATCGTCAAAATACCAGATATTGCCCCTTCTTTTTATTTTCGCCGTGATCATTCATTTGTCCATTTGCGCGTTTTTCCTAAATTTTACTCACGTGCACTGCATAAAAAACGCACTTACCCGCGTCCGCTCGCACCAAAACACATATAAAATCCCGCCGCTGCCGAAATATACCTCGCCGCCTTGCTCGCAGCTTGGAAGCTCGCTGTCAAGCTGCATCAAAAACTCCATCTTTTCGCCGCATATCGGGCACGTCGGCACCGAGGCGCCCTGTATCCACGAGGGCTCGCCGCCGATGCGTGCGAGGTTTTGTCTGCTGTTTGACATCCCCCAGTCCTGAGCCGCCCAGCGCGCCGGCGTGGGCGCAAGTGTTACTTCGCACTCTTTTATCGGCTCGTCCTTCACGTATTCGACTTGCGTCCTTTCGCCGATACGCCGCGGCATACCCTGCGCGTCGTGCTCGTAAAAGACTATCTCGCCTTCGTTTACCTCTCTAACGTGAGCGGCGAGGATTAGGCACGGCAGCGATCGTACGGGCAAGTCGCGAGGTAGTGGGTCAAGCGTGATGAGATGAAATAGCGGATTTTGCGCATTGCCATCCGCCTCGTCCAAGACCCCGCCGAGTTTATAGCACGCCTTGCCGCCCTCAAACCGCCAGGTTGGATGAAGCTTTGCCAGATGCGCCGCATAGGGTGCGCCGAAATAGCCGCGCGGAAAGATTATGTGATACACGCGCTGTCCGCAGTATCTTTTGAGCCTGAATTTCTCGCCGCCAAAACTTATTTTATCGTTCGAGGTTTTTTGTGATTTATCGGAGTCGGATTCGTTTGAGTTAAATTTAGAGCCGTGTTCAGCCGCGCACGCTTTAAAATTTTGACTCGCTGCCGATTTTAACTTGCCAACGTTAAATTTAACGGCGCTTGCCGCATCGCATGCTTCATTTAAATTTTTGCGAGTACATCGCGCTCATCCGCTTGCGACGATACAGAAGCGAGGCTACCCAGCTCGTTTGTCATCCGCGATACGCTACACTCGCTCGTTTGGGTTTGCTTTTGGCGTTATATTATAGTGTTTTTGGTGCGGTATAAAATCTAAAAACTATGGTTTTGAAATTATTTTTAGTGGAATAATTTTATTGTAAAATAAGAATATCCTGAATATATTGTGACTAACGAAATATAGTATAATTTGTTAAAAAATCAATTTATTACTTGCAACTTAATTTTTTAACCAAATTTAGAACAATATAAAATTTAACTTACCACCTAATTATCGTGCTT
>CALISV010000381.1 GCA_938041615.1 uncultured Campylobacter sp.
AAGGACGATACGCTACTAGCTATTAGCTTTAGCGGCGAGAGCGAGGAGCTAACCAAGATCCTGCCTCACGTGCAGCGTTTTGGCGTACCGATAGTTGCGATGGCGAGGGATAAATTTAGCACGCTTGGCAAATTTAGTGACGCGTTCGTGAAGCTTGACGTTAGCAAGGAGGCCTGCCCGCTGGACGCCGCGCCGACTAGCTCGACTACGCTAACGTTAGCCTTGGGCGATGCGTTAGCCGTTTGTTTAATGGAAAAGCGCGGATTTAAAAAAGAGGATTTTGCAAATTTTCATCCCGGTGGGAGCCTTGGCAAGAGATTGTTTTTAAAAGTAAAAGACGTGATGAGAAGCGAAAATTTACCGATAGTCCGCTGGAATGCGAGCCTAAAACAGGCGATCGATACTATGACGCACGGTAAACTCGGTACCGTCCTTATCGTGGGTAAAGACGGCGTTTTGGATGCTATTTTGAGCGACGGAGACCTTAGGCGCGCGCTGATGAGAGAGGATTTTGATCTAAACGACGCTGCGATCAAATACGCGACGCTAAAGCCAAAAGAGCTAAATGATAAAGAGATGTTAGCGATAGATGCGTTAGCGCTCATCGAGCGGTACAAGATACAGCTACTAGCCGTCGTAGAAAACGGCGTTCCGGTCGGTGTTTTACACATACACGACCTTGCAAATTTAGGACTATAAAATGCAAAAAAGCAGACTAAACAAATTTATATCGCATAACACGAGTTATTCGCGTAGAGAGGCCGATGAGCTCATAAAACAGGGCAAAGTTAGCGTAAACGGCCGCGTCGTTAGCGAGCTAGCCACTAGCGTTAGCGATGAGGATAAAGTAAAGATAAACGGCCGCATTGTGAGGCTAAAAAAAGAATTTACGGTGATCGTTTATCACAAACAAAAAGGCGAACTCGTTAGTAAAAAAGACGACCGCGGACGCAAAACTATCTATGATAGCCTTGACCGACAGTTTGCTAAATTTGTTAGTATCGGGCGACTTGACTACGCTAGCGAGGGGCTACTTTTACTAACAGATGCTCCGGCGATCGCGACTGCGCTGATGAACAGCGACGTAGAGCGCGAATACTATCTAAAGGTAAAAGGTGAGATAACGCCTGAGGTGATAACGGCGATGAACGAGGGCTTTTTCGCTGCGGACGCTACTAAGGGCGCGCATGCTAAAACCGCGATAAAATCGATGGAATTTAAGCCCTTTTTGGACTATAAAATTTTCGGCTCGAGCGGCGGTTTTACGAAACTAAAAGTCGTGATAAACGAAGGGCAAAACCGCGAGCTACGCCGATTTTTCGGATATTTCGACCTTGAAGTGATGGATTTAAAGCGCGTTAGTTTCGGTCGCGTCGATCTTGGTATGCTAAAGCCCGGTAAATGGCGATACTTTGAAAACGGCGAATACGAAGCGCTGAGAGATTTTCTAAAGGTAAATAACGTTAGGTACTAACCTTTTATAAAACGTTATCCGTCAGTTATGTAAAATTCATAGTTAAAAATTAACGTTAGCTAATAGTTCATCAAACTGGTAAACTGGCGGAAAATTGATCAAATTTTTGGAATACGTGCAAATTTAACCGACAAAGATGAAATTTCAACATTTACCGTTAATAAGTCATCTCCTGTAGCAGTAGATTTACTAACGTTTAAACGCCTGTTTGGACGTCAAATTTGCAAACTATGAGGAGACTTATTAAGTTTGTTTTACTAAAATTTAGTTGTAAAAAGTTAATTGAGTCCTTTCAAAGTCTTAAAAAATAGGCAAATTTAAAATTAAATCCGTCAAATTTAACTATTTTACTTTGTAGAGCTAATTTAGGAGAATAAAATCAAACAGGCTTTAAAAGCTAAATTTTATTCTCCGAAAGCAAGATAAAAATGAGCGGATTTATCAGCGTTTCTCCGCGTGCGGCGTAGAGCATGACGTCCTCGAAATAGTTATCGTTAATGCCGTAAACGTGATACTCGTACGCGCCGATACCGTATCCCATCGGAGTGATGTCTACGCGCGAGTACCAGGCGTTTTTAGCCAGGATGTAGCGGCTGGTGTCTTGCGAATAGACCCACAGCACGACGTCGTCTTTATTTTTTTGTCGCATTAGCCACGTAAACGAGTTTGAGATGTCGTAGAAAAAGTACGTGTCGCCGTTTGGCATTACCGCCTGAGCCGTGTTGTTTAGGTCGCTGATAAGAACCTTGCTCTCAAAGCAGAGGTATTTGTTAAGCTCGATTTCTAGCGGCTTTTTTTCTACGTTGCCGTGGCGAACGACGATCTTGCCCTCGCTAGTATCCACCGAAAACGCGAGCAGCGCCACCACGCCGATGAGTAGCACGGCGGCGAAAATTTGCTTTATCATAATAAAACTCCTCGCAAAAGGTAGTATTTAGCGACGAAAAAGCTACAAACAAGAGCATTTACGATCAGCCAAAAAGATGAAATTTTAAGCAAATGTTCGTAAGGTTTTTTCACGATTAGCTCGACCAAAAACGCCGATATACCGTAGAAAATACCCAAAAACAGCGAGCCCCAGATGAGGTAGCCGACGTAAAAATACTCGCCCTTTAGCATGCAGTACGGGCATTTGTGATTTGGTTGCTCGTAGACGTAAAGCCCGAAAAAATAGGTAATCGCGTAGTATGCGATAAACAAAAACAGCAAGTTGCAAACAAAGCTCGCCATCGTCTGTTTGAGTAAATTTAGCGTCAAAATGACCGCAAAAATGGCGTAGTAAAATATGACCAAATTTAACTTCGTGTAGCCAAACGGTAGCTTTGGCGCCTGAAACACGACCGAGCAGCAAAAGACGGGCACTTTTAACGGCACGTTGCTAAAAAATAGAATCTCGGCGGCAAATTCGATCAAAACGGCGATAAAAAGTATCGTGAAAATGACGTATTTTCGCTTTAAATACGGAAAATTCGTCGCCTTTAAATCAAGCGAATTTATGATGAGCCACAGCCCAAAGCCAAAGATGAGCAGTAGTTTTAGTAGTAGCAAAATGCCGCCAAATTGATTTGAGCCGATAACGCCGGCCGAGCACATGGCGCCGGGCACCACGTCTGCTAGCTCGTTTAGAGATAGCGCGAAAAATACGAACAAAACGATCTTGCAAACTACGGCGAAAAACAAAATCGTATTTACGAGGTAGTTGCGTTTTTCGAGGTCGTATTG
>CALISV010000382.1 GCA_938041615.1 uncultured Campylobacter sp.
CGATCCTACGATGGGCGGAGTGAGCGCGTCTTTTGCGTGGCTGGGCGACGTCATCATCGCAGAGCCGGGCGCTCTCATCGGCTTTGCCGGACAGCGCGTTATCAAGCAAACCATCGGAGCTGATTTGCCGGAAGGCTTTCAAAGATCTGAGTTTTTACTAGAGCACGGCCTGATCGACGCCATAGTCGAGCGCAAAGAGCATAAGCAGTTTTTAAGCGATATGATAAGGCTGCTCTCAAACAACCCGGCCTACGCCGCTAAGCAGCCGAGCGCTCAAAATTTGGACGACGAGGAATAAATTTGGAAATTTCCGTGTTTTGCATCCAAAAGTCAAAACGTGAAAATTTTGAAAACGAGATCAAAGAGTACGCGAAGATGTCGTCGAAATTCGCTAAAATTTCAGATGTCGTTATCTTTAACGACAAGATCGCCAAAGCCCAAAGCAAGGGGCGAGAAGAGGCGCTAAAAGCCTACGACGAGGTTTATGAGCCAAATTTAAACGGCTTTTGCGTGGCGCTTGACGAAGCGGGCCGCGAATTTAACAGCGAGGAGTTTGCCAAACTCATCTCGGATAAGGCTCAAATTTCATTTTTTATCGGCGGAGCTTACGGGCTGAGCCAAAATTTTAAACAAAAAACCGATGCCGTCGTTAGCCTAAGCCGCATGACGATGGCGCACAAGATCGCCAAACTTATGCTTCACGAGCAGATTTTCAGAGCTCTTTGCATAAACGCGAACCACCCATATCACAAATAAAGGAAAAAAATGCGCAAAAGCGACCTGGAGCAGTTTAAGGCACTTTTACTGGAGCGAAAAGCACAGATAACTAAAAATATTTTAGACTCGTCAAACGAGATGGCAGGGCTACGCCAAAGCGGCGTCAGCGACGAGTTTGATATCGCCTCCGTAAACGCCGATCAGCTCATCGAGCAATCAATCAGCGCTCAACAAAGACAAGAACTAGCCGAGATCGATGTCTCGCTGCGAAAGATCGCCGACAAAACCTACGGCATCTGCGAGATGTGCGAGGAGGATATCGGGCTGGCGCGTTTACGCGTCAAACCGCACGCAAAATACTGCATCACCTGCCGTGAGATAGTGGAAAAAACCGCAAAATAGGGGTACGCCATGCAAATCAAACGTTTTATAGCTTGCGCCGTGCTTTACCTGGTCGTAGTCGGCGCGATCGTTTATCTTTTCGAGGGCGGCTCTTACGAGCTTCATCTTAAATTTGCCTTTTTAGGCAGCGACGTAGAGTATGCGTTAAATTTACCCGTCGCCGTGTGGATGATATTGCCGCCTGCGATTTTGACGATATTTTGCGTGCTTCACATGGCCTATCACGGGTTTAAATTTTACGCTTTTAAACGCAAAATTTCGCACGACGAGAAATTTTATAGAGACCTCGGCAAAGAAATTTTACTCGGCCTTGATACGAACAAAGACTTTAAAACGAACTTTTATAAAGTCCCGTCCCAAATAGCTAGAGTCCTCTCGCCGTGGGATAGATATAAAGACGCAAAGATAGATGGGGAGGAGCTACAAAACGTCCTAGACACCGTGCGCACGGTCAAAAACGGCGAAGTTGCCGATCTAAAGAAATTTAAGCTACCCAAGGACAATCCGCTCTTTATCAAAAACGAGCTAAACAAAATAGCAAATTTGGACGGATACTATCTAGAAACGCTTAAAAAACCTATGGGCGATCAGGGCGAAATAGTCCGCGAAGCAAGACAAAAACTAATAAATATAGGCTCGCTCGCCGATATTAAAAAATTTGCCCCTGATCTGGACGAAAAAGAGATCATGACTCTTATCACCCGCTTTGCCAAAGACGAGATAAATTTGAGCAACGACGAGATTCTAGAGCTATTAAATTCAGATAAAATTTCAAAAGACAGCTTTAGTATCAGCGCCGCGACGCTAAAAAGCAAAATCGCTCCGGATGCTATTATCGGAATCTTTGAGCGCCTTAAAAACGAACGCCAAGAGGCGCAGGAAGCGTACGTCTATCTGCTATTTGAGTTTGAGATGCTCGAGCGCGCGCAGGAAGTTTTGTCGGGTCTTGAAGCCGGCGAATATCAAAATTTCCGCACCCTGCTCTACCTCAGACAAAACGGCAAAAACGTCCCGACCGATCTATTTTTCAAGCACGCCCATTGCTGATAGATTTTTCAAAAAAGCCGCTTTTTCTAGCTCCGCTCGCGGGCTTTTCGGACCTGCCGCTTAGAAGCGTGGTCAAGCAGTTTGGTTGCGACGTGACTGTAAGTGAGATGATAAGCGCAAACGCCCTAGTCTATGAAGGCAGCAAAACGCTTGAAATGCTCAAAAAATCGCCGCTTGAAACGCCATATATCGTGCAGATAGCGGGCAGCGACGCGGACATCGTCAAAAAAGCGGTGGAAATTTTAAACGGTATCGACGGTATCGACGGTATCGATCTAAACTGCGGTTGCCCCGTGCCAAAGGTCGTCAAACAGTCCGCGGGCTCGGCTCTGCTAAAAGATATCTCGAACCTAAAACGCATCGTAGAAACCATCAAAAAAACCTCAAATAAGCAAATGACTAGCGTCAAATTGCGCCTGGGTTTTGAAGAGAAAATACCAGAAATTTTAGCCCTCGCCGCGCAGGACGCCGGAGCGGACTACATCGCATTTCACGGACGCACGAGAGCTGGCGGATACACGGCAGCGGTAGACTACGCCGCGATCGGCCGAGCTAAAGAGGCAGTAACCATCCCCGTCATCGCAAACGGCGACATCTCGCCGGAAAACGCCACCCAGACGCTAAATTTGACCAACGCCGACGCGCTAATGATAGGACGCGCCTGCATCGGCAAGCCGTGGGTTTTCCACGAGATCAAAACGGGCGAGAGTATCGACGCGGCGACGAAAAAGGCGATCATCTTGGCGCATTTTGACGCGATGATCGAGCACTACGGCGAGCACGGAGCGGCAATCTTTCGCAAGCACCTACACCGCTACTCCAAAGGCATAGACGGCGCAAGCGCCTTTCGCGACGAGATAAACCATATCGCCGAGCCGGAAACCCTGCGCCAAAAAATCCAAGCCTTTTTCTAACCATGCAAGGCTACATCCTGCACACGCAAAAAGTGCGCGACGAGGACCTGCTCGTCTATATCCTCACGCCATCGCTGCTAGTCAAATCCTACCGCTTCTACGGCGCGCGCCACTCAAACGTCCTGCAAGGCTACAAGATCGACTTCGAGCTCGAAGGCGGCGAAAACTTCCTCCCGCACCTGCGCAGCGTCCTGCACCTAGGCTACCGCTGGCTGCTCTCGCGCGAGCGACTGCTCTCGTGGCAACAGTTTATGCGCCTACTCTACGCGCACCTGCGAGACGTCGAGCAGATAGACGAGGTGTATTTTCGCGAGCTTGAGCTTTGCGCCTCGCGCTTTGACAGGGGCGCTCCCAAACGCCTACTCATCGAGAGCTACGTGCGTATTTTAGAGGCCGAGGGTAGGCTACACGACGAGCTTTTTTGCTTTATCTGCGACGAGCCCGTGGAGGATAGAGTTGCGCTAGCTAGGAGCTTCTTGCCTGCCCACGAGCACTGCGCCGCACAAAAGGGCTTTAGTGTAGAAAAGATAAAAATGCTCTTTAGCGAGCGCTCTACGCTGCTACTTGATGATGACGAGATAGACGCGCTCTACTCGGTTTTGCTTCAGGGGCTTTGAGTAAATTTGGCGTTTCAAATTTGACTTGCCAGAGTTTGCTTTCAAATTTAACCCGCTCAAATTTTATGCGGAC
>CALISV010000383.1 GCA_938041615.1 uncultured Campylobacter sp.
CCTGCATCGTGCACGCATACGCAAGCATCGCGATCACGGCTAAAATTTGAAATACCGCGGCGGCAAAAATCAGCTTTAGTTTCATCTCGCGCTCCTTTTTTTAGAGATCCTAGACACGCCGAGCACCACCAGCGCAAATACCAAAAATAGCGCGCTGGCACTGACGTAATCGCCAACCAGATCGACATATCGCACGAACGCCACCCAAAAGATGAGCGAGATGCCAAATTTCATATTATTTTGCTTGATAAGAGCGACCGCGACGCAAACGCCGATGAGCGAAAACACGCCCTCCTCGTAGCCTGCAAACGCGTCTAAGATAAAAGGTAGCGCCAGTAAAAGTGCTCCGACCGTTGCGGCGGCGTATTTTTTAAAGTAAAACGCAAGCCCCAAAGAGGCCGCGCACAAGGCCGCGAACAACGCCCCAAACACGCTTTTTAAAAATGTAACGCCGTTTAAAACATTTTCGTAGTTCTGGGCGCCATAAGACCACGGACGAGAAAAATGCAAGTCCTCGTAAAGCGACATATCAAAGCACAAGATGCCAGCGCCGCAGACGATGCCGACGGTTTTGAGATAAAACGCGAGTTCAAATTTACCCGCTCTCTCAAGTAAAAACGAAGCGCAAACGGCTAGTAAGCAGTAGCTAAGCGCAAAAAAATGAACGCCGTAAAACGCGTCGTCCACGCGCAAATCCGTCATAAAATATCGCTCATAAAGCACGAAAGAGACGATATAAGTAAACACGCTCGCAAAAAGCGCGCCAGTAAGCAGCCGCGAATCATCGCGCCAAAGCACCGCAGCCGAAGCTACGATAAATAGCAAAAATCCGTGCGAAACGCCGCTAAACTCAAACTCCATCAAAAACCAAATAAGCCCCAAAATAAGAGCCTGAAGCGTGATGATGGATTTACGCGTAGCAAGCCCGAGCGCTAGAGCTCCCACCGCCCACAGCAGCACGCCGTTTGGCATATGCTCGCCTAGATGGTAAATTTGCGCGACTAAAACAATCGCCGCGCCGTAGCAAAAGTTACCCAGAAAAAACAGCGTCGTAGCCTGCGTCTCTTTGCCGTTTTTCTGCGCCCAAACTCCGCTAAAATTTACCGCCGCCAGTATGCCAAGCACGATGATTAGCCTCACAGTGCGCGGCAGCTCCTCCCAGTTTGCGCCCACAAGCGTAAATAGCGAAAGCGCCAAAAACAGATAAGCTACGAGCTTTAATATAAAGCTTCGCCGCTCGTTTGCGCCCGATAAATCTATATCGTATCTAGCCGCTATCTTGCGTGCCGCCTCGTCGCTTATTAGCCCGTCCTCTCGCCACTTCGTAAGCTCGTCAGCGAGAAAATTTTTATGAAATATCATCATTTTTCTACTCCACGCATTTCATTATCCTGTGTCGCCCAGCCCAGTAGAGCACCGCATAGCCCGCCCCGCTCGAGATCACCGATGCGATTAGCACCGCGAGCTTATCGGCGTACGCAAACTCGTAGGTGTCGTGATAGGAAAGCGAATTTATAAAAAGACTCATCGTAAAGCCGATACCAGTAAGCAAACAAAGACCGTAAAACTGGGCCATATTGCAGTATTTTGGTAGCTTTGCGAGCTTAAATTTGATCGCAAGAAAACAAAATCCAAACACTCCTAGCTGCTTGCCCGCAAATAACCCCAATATGACGCCTAGCGACACGGGATGGAAAATCTGCTCCAGACCGATACCTTTTAGCGAGATGCCAGCATTTACAAAGGCAAACACCGGTAACACGAAAAAGGCGACGTAACCGTGCAGGTCGTGTTCGATCTGCTTTAGCATCGAGCCCTTGCCCTCCTTCGCCTTAAGCGGTATGAAAAATGCCGCCACGACACCCGCTAGCGTCGCATGCACGCCTGATTTTAGCACGCTCACCCAAAGGATAATACCCAAAATCACGTAGCAGGCTTTTTTATTTACGCCGGCTAAATTTAAAGCCAAAAGACCCAAAGTAGCCGCTCCGGTAACTATAAACGATACTGCGGAGAGATGGCCGCTGTAAAATATCGCCATTATCAAAATCGCGCAAACGTCGTCGATGATAGAGAGCGTCACGAGAAAAATTTTAAGACTCGCCGGCACTCTTTTGCCAAGGATCATGATAAGCCCTAGCGCAAACGCCGTATCTGTCGCAGTCGGGATCGCCCAGCCTTTTAGCGCAAAAGCATCGGCGTGGTTAAATGCGTAAAAAACAAGCGCGGGCATGACGATACCGCCGACCGCACCCACGATAGGCAGCACGATCTGAGCGGGATTTCTCATCTCGCCCTCGACTATCTCGCGCTTTAACTCCAGTCCCAAAAGAAAGAAAAAAACCGCCATGAGCCCGTCGTTTACCCACAAGATAAGCGGCTTTTGCAGGCTAAATTCGCCAAAAACCACGCCCATATTTATGCGCAAAAAGGAGTTGTAAAATTCGCTCAAAAAGCCGTTTTGAAATATCATCGCAAAAATCGCGGCAAGTATGAGCAAGATACCCGAACTAGCCTCGTTTTGGACGAAATTTTTAAAAGAGATATGTTTCAAATTTTAACCTTGAAATAAAAATAGTGATAAATCCTGATAATTTTAGCGTTAAAGAGATAAATGCGTGATAAAAGAGAGACTTTTGCGGGCAAATTTGATATGGCTTATCAAGCTTGCCCACATTTTAAACGTTACGAGCGCGGGACGGCAGCCTTGGTTAATTTTGCAAATTTAACCCCTTTGAGACCACCCATCTTTTCGGAAAATTTCTCGATAGCTCCGGCTTTACCGCGAAGTATGAGAGTCTCCAGGCAGTTGTCGTGATCTATGTGGACGTGAGTCGTGCAGGCGATGTGCAAATTTGCCTGGTGCTCGATGTCCATCATTTTCACGACGAGGTCGTTTTGGTGGTGCAAATAAATGAGCGTCAAAACGCCGATGAGATCCTCTTCCGCGTCTTTCCAGCTGTCATTTACTATTTTTTCCCTAATCAGATCGCGAGTAAACTCGCTTCTCGAAGCATAGCCCTGAGCGCCTATTTTGTTGTCAAGCTCGTCTAATAACTGCTTTGGCAACGAGACGCTAAATCTTATGATGTTTTCCACTATCGCCTCCTTAAAGAAATTATTAGTTATTATACATCAGAAAACTTTAATTTAAATTAATGTAAGCGCGATCTGACCGATAGCTACCGAGGAGTCGTTTGACGAAAAGTTCTTATTTATGTAATACTTCTTACCTTTTTGCTTAAGAATTAAAATTACATTTTCAAGCAGGGCTTTATTTTGAAAAACTCCGCCTGCAAGCAAGACGTCGTTAGGCTGTGCGCAAGCTGCGTCTGCTACGAGCTTCGCAAGCCCTTTTATAAAGCCCGTCGCAGCCGTTTTAGCATCGTCTTTTAGAGCTCTTTTAAAAGCCTCTTTAAAGCAAATTTTGTCATTCCTGATTTCAAACTCGTAGCAGGCGTCCAAATTTGCGTCAAAAAGCGCCTCTAGACTCATCCCCGCCTCGCCCTCGTAGCTAATGCTATCAAGCCCCAAGATCACCGCCGCAAACGCGTCAAAAATTCGTCCAAG
>CALISV010000384.1 GCA_938041615.1 uncultured Campylobacter sp.
GGCGTCAAGCAGGTCTTTGATGGCGGAGATCAGACATACGTGGTCGTTATCGGCGTAGCGGAGGCAAAGCTGGGCATCATCGTAGATAGCCTCGTAGGACAAGAAGAGATCGTCATAAAATCAATGGGCGATTATCTCCAAAACATCCCCGGAATCGCAGGCGCCACGATAAGAGGCGACGGCCGCGTAACGCTCATCATCGACGTAGGCATGATGATGGAGATGGCAAAAGATATAAAAGTAGACATAAAAGCCAGTATGGAAGCCTCAAAGAGCGTCAAAGAAAAACCGAGCGATTATAAGGTGTTAATCGTCGACGACTCGAAGATGGATAGAACTATAATGCAAAAATCATTAGCGCCTCTTGGCGTAACCGTGATCGAGGCTACTAACGGCGTCGAGGCTCTAGCTATCGTAAAATCGGGCGAACATGCGCTTGATGCGATGCTAATCGATATCGAGATGCCGCGAATGGACGGCTATACGCTAGCAGCTGAGATTAGAAAGTATTCAAAATATAGAAATTTACCGCTAATAGCCGTAACTTCAAGGACGTCAAAGACCGACAGGCTAAGAGGCGTTGAGGTAGGAATGACCGAGTATATCACCAAGCCGTATTCGTCCGATTACCTTGAAAACGTAGTTAGAAAAAATATCAAACTAATAGGATAGAACATGAACGACAAACTAAATCAGGTTCTAAAAAGACAAAAAAGACAGGTGATAGACCCTAGCGAAAAAGAGCGCGAGGAGATCGTCCAGCTAGTCGGTTTCATCGTGGGCGACGAGGAGTATGCGATACCTATTTTAAATATCCAAGAGATCATTAAACCGATCGAATACACTCGCGTGCCTAGCGTACCGGAGTATGTTTTGGGCGTGTTTAACCTGCGCGGTAGCGTCATCCCGCTAATCGATTTGAGAAAGAAATTTTCTCTAAATGCCGCAAAACCGAGCCCAAGCACGAGGTATATCGTGATGAAAGAGGGCGATAACGTCGCGGGATTTGTGATCGATAGGCTAACGGAAGCCATCAGGATACAGCAAAATAGGATCGATCCGCCGCCTGAAACGCTTTTAAAAGACAAAGGCATGATTTACGGTATCGGCAAAAGAGATAACAATATCCTTACGATTTTAAAAGTCGAAGCGTTGCTAAAGCGCGATTTCTAGGATCAAATTTGATAAAGCTTTGCGTATTTGATTTTGATTCGACGCTGATGGACGGCGAGACGATAGATTTTCTAGCTGCAGCAAAAGGCGTGGGCGATGAGGTCAGTGAAATAACTGCAAAAGCGATGGCGGGCGAGCTTGATTTTTTTGAGAGTTTAACGCGCCGCGTATCCCTTTTAAAGGGGCTTGAGCTTGCTAAAGTAGATGAAATTTGCTCAAATTTGCCGCTCATGCCAGGAGCCGCCGAGCTAATCGCGCATCTAAAAAGCAAAGGCGTCAAGGTCGTAATTTTTAGCGGCGGATTTCACTCGGGCACGGATAGAGCGCAAGAAAAGCTCAAATTTGACGCTAGCTTTGCAAATATCCTGCACCACAAAGACGGCGTCCTAACCGGGCTTGTGGGCGGCGAGATGATGTTTGGCTTTTCAAAGGGCGCGATGCTTGCAAATTTACAAAATTTGCTTGGAATTTCAAAAGAGCAGACGATGAGCGTGGGCGACGGCGCCAACGACCTATCAATGTTCGAGCATTCAAATTTAAAAATCGCGTTTTGCGCGAAGCAAATTTTGAGGCAAGCGGCAACTTGTTGCGTAGATAAAAAAGATTTGCGCGAGATCATAAATTTGATATAAAAAGGCGAGAAAAATGTTTAATAATGATATAAATTTTTCGTTGTGGTGCGACTTTATCGAGCGCGACTTTTTGCAGGACGAGTTTGAAAATTTAGTCCAAATCGGCGCTATTAACGGCGTGACCTCAAACCCGTCCATCTTTAAAGCCGCGTTTTTGTCAGACTCATATAAAGACGTCATCGGCCAAATGGGCAAAAAATACCCAAAGGCGCTTTACGAGGCGCTTGCGGTGCAAGATATAAAGATAGCCGCGACTAAGCTTTTGAGGCACTACGCAAACGGCGACGACGGGTTTGTTAGTATCGAGGTCGATCCTAGCTTTTGCGATAACGCCGCAGCTACGGTGGACGAGGG
>CALISV010000385.1 GCA_938041615.1 uncultured Campylobacter sp.
CGATACCGCGCATATACCGCGCTCGCTCGAGGCAAAATTCGCTCAAATTTAAAATCTCTGGCGGAAACAAAATGTATCCGCGCTTGATGTAGTACTCGGTGTCCTCGTAGGTAACTTGCATCTGTTTTAGAGCCGAGCGCATGCGGGTGACGTATTTGTTATCAAGGCCCAGCATCTCAAGGTTTATGCCGATGACGCCCAGCGGCGTTTTTAGCTCGTGCATCGCGTCGTTAAAAAAGTTATTCATATATTTTTTGGCGTCTTTATACGGCTTTATCCCGCTAACAAACGACAAATAAAGCGCGAAAAATACGACCACGAGCGCAAACGCTAGAGTTAGAGCCGTGACGAATAAAATCCTAGCCGCGTTTTGTTTTTTGGCTAGCACCAGATAATAAAACTCACCGTCCGCGCGAAAATAGGTTTTGTAAAAAAGATGGCCGTTTTCTTGCCTGGTGATAAATTTTAAATCGCTCGGTCGCGCGTCTAAATTTGAGACGATCTGCTTTTCTTTGAGATCAAAAACGCCGTATCTATATGTGAGCGAAATAGGCAAAGTCTCGTTTTTATCGAGCGCTTTACGGATTTTGCCCTCGTACTCGAGTAGCTCAAACATATTTTTCGAGTATTCGTCTTTGGAGCTTAAATTTATGATCTCATAGCTTTGAAATATAAACAAAGCCATGATAATAAACGTGGCTAAGATGGGGATTTTAAGATTTTGAAACATCTATCTTATAGCCTAGTCCGCGCGATGATTTTATAAACTCGGGAGTCGTTTTTTGACGGATTTTTAGTATATGCATGCGCACGTCAGCGGGGTCGATTTCCTTGTCGTTCCACACTTCGGCGCGTAGCCGCTCGATGCCCACGAAGCTGTTTTTATGAAATAGCAAGCACTCGATGATAGCAAATTCTCTCGTACTTAGCTCGACGGGTTCGCCTTTAAATTTGAGCCGCTTTTTAGCCGTATCGAGGCTAAAGTTTTCATCGATCGCGATCAAGTTTTTATCGTCTCTGCCGTGATATTTTCGCATTAGCTCGTTTACTCTAAATTTTAGCTCAGCTAGCTCAAAAGGCTTTTTTAGATACTCGTTACAGCCCAGCTCGTATCCGACCGCCATATCGTCTATATCCACGAGCGAGGTCATTATCATTATGGGCGTTTCACAGCCGATATCTTTGGCGTATTTTATCACCTCGTGTCCGCTGATGTGCGGAACCTTGATGTCAAGGATCAGCAGGTGATAAAAGCCCGCCGCTATCTTATCGCAGGCGACCTTGCCGTCGGCGGCCTCATCGACCTCGTAGCCTAGGCTTTCTAGATATTCGCTAACGCTCTCACGATATACGAAGTCGTCCTCAAGCAGTAAAATTTTCATAAATTCTCCGAATTTTATCGCAATATTTTAAGGGAGATGATAGCTAAAAATGATTTTGGATCGTCTGAATTTAAAAAGGCTCGGCGAGTTTGCCGAGCCTAGTGCGTCTAGTTTAGCCTAAATTTCACGCGCCCGTGAAAACTTGACCCGCATAAACGATGTAGTATCTTAGCATAACGACGCCGCAGATAACCACAAGAGAGTTTGCTATGATGTAGCCCACTCTATAAGCGTGATTTTTAAGAGCCGTTAGCGCTATGGTGATAGGCGTTAAAAGTCCGATACCCACGACGCCTATCCAAAAGATTAGCGCGTATTGTCCCGTGCTTAGAGCTTGTTTGGCTGCAACCGCGCTCGCTCCGCCCTCGAAATATAGTCCCAAAAATAGTATCGCAATAAGCGGTATCTCAAAAAGTACGGCACGCAAGTCCATAACCAAAAGATACTTCACGTTGTCTTCGTTAAGAAGGTGCTTGAAGCACAAAAGGCCGACTAGGATGTTTGTCGCTACGCCTGAGCTAAAGCCTGATGTTAGGAACAAAATCGGTAGAATCGGCGTGTTCCAAAGCGGAAGCTTCGTAATCGCGCTAAGCAAAAATCCCGTATATATACCAACGCCGATCGCAAGGCCAAAAAGAGCCATCTCGACTATCTTTGAAAGAGGCGCAAAAGAGCGAATCAGCCTAGAAATAGGTCGTAAAATCGCTAGAATTTTATACTTTTCTATCTCTTCTTCGAAAATAATCACCGCAAAAAGATAAGCCAGCGGCGTATAAAGCAGCAATAATGCAACGCCGATAGACATAACCGAACCAAAGTTGTACTTAATCAAAATCCAGTAAAAACTAAGCGGTTTGCCAAGGTCAAGCACCAAAAGCGCAAGGCCCACGGTGATCGTTATAGGAGCTACTAGAGCGCCCGCCTTTACCATAGCGTCCCAGATGCTGCCGTCTTGTTTTTTGTGGTAGTTCCACTTAACAAGCAATGCAACCATCATCGCGCCTGCGGACAAACCCGCCAAAAATAGATAAACCGCTATCGGCCACGGCCAGTAAATTTCATTATATTGCGCTACGCTTCCCCACATATTATTCATGGCTTCCTCCTTTGCGGTTAGCTATCATAGCAAGCTTCGGTTTGGTTTTAAGCTCGGCTTTAGGATAGTAGTGAGCTTTAGTGTTTAAAATTTTACTTACTTCGCTGTTTGGATCGTTTATGTCGCCAAATGCCAAAGCATCGGTCGGACAAACGGTTACGCACGCAGGCTGCTCGCCAATGCTCACTCTAGTTTCAAAGCAAAACGTACATTTGCCTATCTCGCCGGTTTTTGGCTCGACGTAGCGAGCGTCGTAAGGACAGGCTAGGATGCAGTATTTGCAAGATACGCAGGTAGAGTGATCTAGCAGCACTATGCCCTCCGCCGTCTGAAAGCTAGCTCCCGTAGGGCAAACGGTCACGCACGGAGCGTCCTCGCACATCACGCAACTGTGTCTGCTAAAGTCGGTTTTTAAATTTGGAAATTTGCCCTTTATCTGCGAATGGACTTGAAGTCTAAAAACGCCTCTAGGCACTTCGTTTTCGCTCCTGCAAGCCACCGAGCAAGCCTGACAGCCTATGCAGAGGTTTTCGTCATGTATCATTCTATACGCTTTTTTCATCTTTTTTCCTTTACGCTTTTATTATCTTGACGCCGACGTTTCGCACCATCGTGGAGGCGACGGGACCGATCACGGAGGGATCTAGCAGCTTGCTTTGATTCGTTCCTACGCCGTTCGTGCGCTTTAATCCCGCGCTTTCGTGACCAAAACCGTGATAGACGAAAAGCGTATCCTCCCTGATGCCCTCAGTCAGCATCACGCTTGCTTTTTCTTTTGCGGTTTTGCTTTGCAGGGTTATTTTGTCGCCGTCTTTTAGCCCGTATTTTTTCGCGGTATTAGGATGTATCCAGACGGGCGCGCTACTCATCAGGTCGTTTAAAAATTCGACGTTTTGCGTGTGGCCGTTGGTGTGTATCGGCGTTTTGCCACTCATCAGACAAAGCTCCTCGCCGAAAAATACGTCCATGCCCTCGGCGTTTAAGCAGCCGTATCCCGGAAACTGCTTTTCGACCTTTTCGCTAAAGAGCTCGATCTTGCCGCTATCGGTTTTAAATTTGACCTGCGACTCCATAAGCCCGTCTTCGCCCACAAACTGTGCCGCGCTAGGAAATTTTTTAGTAAATTCTTTTACGCTATCTTTTTCTCTAAACAAAATCCCCGGCACCTTCCACGTGACGTAGCCTTTTTTAACTAGCTCCGCCAACAGCTCGGCGTTGCCTTTTACTTGTTTGATTCTCCACTCGTCCATAGTATTTGCGGAGTACTGCTCGTCTATCTTCATCCTGCGAGCTAGCTCTCTAAAGATATCGTAGCCGTTTTTGGTATCGCCTACTGGATCGACCACTTTATTTCTTATCATGTACGCAGGTTTTTGACCCGATTTATCCTCAATGCCTTCGTCGCGCTCCAGATAGGTGCTCTCAGGCAGTATTACGTCCGCCCATATCGCAAAATCGCTCATATAAATATCCGAACAAACTATAAAGTCAAGCTTTTTAAGGCTTTCTATAGTGGTTTGAGTGCCTGCGACGTTTATAGGATGATTAAATCTTATGCTAAACCAGCCTTTTACGGGATAAGGCTTTTCGCTTAGTATAGCTTGCGGAATTTGCATCAAAACGCCGTGACTCCTGCCGACGAATTTATTTACCCCGTCCTCGCCGGCGCCGTCTATCCTAGGGGTTTTAGGCACTTTTATCGCGGCGTCCGGGTTCGTGATCTCTGGGATTAGCTCTTCGCCTGCTAAAGTATTATATAGCTTAGCCTTTTTGCCGCCGAAAATTCCGCCCTTTTTCTCCCAGTTGCCCATCATCGCGTTTGCGGTCATTATAGCTCTAGTGCGGATATACTCGGCTCTAGTAGTAGTCGTGTTGTGGCCGAAGTCGATGATGACCTTAGGCGCCGCTTTCCAAATTTCTCCGGCGATACGCTCGACCGTTTTTGCAGGTATTCCAGTGATCTTTTCTTGCCACTGCGGAGTGGTGTCTTTAGTCGCCTCTACGACTTTATCAAATCCGATCGTAAATTTCTCTATAAATTCTTTATCGTAAGTGCCGTTTTTGATCCACGTATGGATGAGGGCTAAAACAAATGCCAGATCGGTACCCGGTTTTACGGGTAGCCACTCGTCGGCTTTTGAGGCTACGACGCTAAAGCGCGGATCTAAAACTAGCAGCTTCGTATCTTCTTTAGCGGCCATCTTAGCCAGCTTTTTAGCGTCGGCGATGACGATGCCTTCAAAGAGATTGTGCCCGAAATTTACGACGTATTTTGCATTGCCGAAGTCTCTTTTTAGCTTCGCATCTCCGTACATATGCGTACAAACCATCTGATAGGTCACGGGACAACAGGATAGGTGCGAGAAGCAATTAGGTGAGCCGTATGCGCTGGCAAAGGTCGTCATTAGCTTGTGCGTTTGGCTTGATTTTGCCGTAAATACAAAGCTCTCGGGACCGTATTTTTCCTTGATTTCTAGCATTTTTTTAGCGACTAGATCTAGCGCCTCGTCCCAGCCCGCCTCGCGCCATTTGTTTTCGCCGCGCTCGCCTACTCTGATGAGAGGCTTAACTAAACGCTGCGGATCGTAGAGCTGATTGTGCCCGCTGCCGCCCCTTGCGCACACGGAAGTCGCCGTGCCGCTTACCTTGCCGTTGCCTTGGATGAAGACGTTTTTGCCGTCTACGACCTTGGCCTCGATAGGACAGCGAGAAGAGCACATCTCGCAAAAACTATAAACGGTCTTGTCGCCGCCTTCTAGCGCTTTGGCACCGACTGCGCCTAAAGTACCGGGCGCGTATGTCATCGCAAGCAAGCCCGTGGCGGTGGATGCTTTTAAGAAATTTCGCCTCGAAGTATCCATTTTTTCTCCCTTTTTGAAATAAATTTACCGAAATCTTAAATAATCAACGTAAATTATACGTAAATTTTTCGTATCAATATAAATTTTAATTGATAACGACTATTTCGTTTTTTAGGGGAAAAGCTTAAGTTTAACTTTAAATTTACCGAATTTATAAATATCAAATTTTAAGAGATGATGATATTTGAGCTGCTGTTTGCTTAAATTTATAACTTAAAAAGTATTCTTGCGATTTCCGTCAAAAATTATTTTAATTTTATTTGTATATAATTCGCGTATTTTTTCAAAAAGGTAAATTTAATGAAAAAGCGAATTTACATCATTCACGGCTACGACGCTTCGCCGCAAAGCCACTGGTTTGGTTGGTTTAAAGAAAATATGCGCGGCATTGCCGAGGTGGAAATTTTAAAGATGCCAAACCCGCAAACACCAAAGCTAGACGAGTGGCTAGAAACGATGAAACAAAACGTAAATTTGGGAGAGAATTCATTCATCATCGCTCACAGCCTTGGCACGATAACTAGCCTAAATTTTCTTAGCGGTTTTGTAAATTTGCCCAAATTTGGCGGTCTAATCCTAATCTCACCATTTGACGGGCCGATTAAGGAATTTGCGATTTTAGATGAGTTTTGCAAGCCGCAAATCGCCTACGAAAAGATAAAATCGGCGGCGAATTTTATAAAAGTAATAGCCGCAAAAGACGATTATATCGTGCCTTGCGAGCTTAGCCTAAAGGTAGCGCAAAATTTAGGCGTCGCGCCCGATATATTTGAAAAAGGCGGACACTTTATGAGCGCGGACGGTTTTAACGAATTTGAGTTTATATTAAATTTATTTAAACTTAAAGACGAAAAATTATCATAAAATAATAACTAAAAAGTAAGTTTATTTAAAAAAAATCACTATAATGTGCGTCTTGATTTAGTAAATTTATGTTCAAGGATATGTTTTGAGCGAGTTAAAATCCCTATTTTTTAGTATGACATCGGCCGTCGTGCTACTTATTATATTTGCTATCGGTAGCGGCGCAGCGACGATAATAGAAAGCTACTACGACACAAAAAGCGCGTGGGCAGCGGTTTACGGAGCGAGTTGGTTTGCTTTGGTACAGGTACTTTTAGGCATAAATTTAGCTTACAATATTTTCAGATACAACCTTTTAAGAAAAGAAAAACTACCCGTTTTGATATTTCACGTTAGCTTTTTGTTTATGCTTTTAGGCGCGGCGATGACGCGATATCTAGGCTTTGAGGGCAATATCCACATCAGGGAAAACGAAACCTCAAACGCGGTATTTGGATCCGTTTCTAGAATAGAAATCGCAGCCGAAAAAGACGGTCAAATTTACTCAAACTCGATCCCAAAACAAATCACTTCCGTCGGTTCAAACGATTTTAACTTACCTCTTGAAATTGCAGGCAAAAAAGCAAATTTAACCTTTGAAGGATACTACAAAAAAGCCGAAACCGAGTACTACGAAGCGGAAAAAGGCGAGCCGCTCGTTAGGCTTGCGGTCTCAAGCCCGGACTCAAAGGAAGAAATAAGCCTGCAAGCCGGCGAAACTCGCGAGGTAGGTGGCATTAGCTTTGCATTCGACGCGCAGCCGCTACTTGAAAATTTCGTCAAAATCGAGCTAAAAGATGGCAAATTTTATCTAACTTCAAACCAAAATATCGGCTACTTTACGATGGCGACGAATGAAAAAGGCGAGTACGAAAAAGACAAAACGACCGAGTTTTTACCGATGCAGCTCTATACGGTCACGGATGTAAATTTCGTACCAAAATCATTGCTAACAAAAGCAGCCAAGCGAGTCGTGAGCAAAAACGGCGAGTATGACGCGTTGGTGGCAAATTTGACGTTTGACGGCCAAACGCAGCAGCTCATGCTCTACGAAAACAGCTACATACCTGCTAAAGCCAAGATCGACGGCGTACTTTTTAACGTTTATTGGGGTTCAAAGATGGTCGAGCTTCCATTTTCTTTAAAACTTGAAGACTTCGAGCTTAAGCGCTATCCGGGTTCAAATTCGCCGATGAGCTACTCTAGCGACGTCATCGTCGAGGACTCTAGGAGCGGAAACTACCCGTATAAAATTTATATGAACCACGTACTAGATCACGACGGATATAGATTTTTCCAAAGCAGCTACGACCAAGACGAGCTTGGCACCGTACTATCGGTAAACCGCGATCCGGGTAAGATTCCGACCTACATCGGCTACTTTTTGCTGGGACTTGGACTATTTTTCAACGTCGTAAATCCTCGCTCGCGCTTTAGAAAACTAGCTAAAATGATAAACGAGGACGCCGTTAAAAAAGTCGCTAGCTTTGTTCTAGTAGCCTGCTTTGCGGCATTTGCTCCGAGCAAAATCTACGCGGCCGATAACGCTAGAAATATTGATGCAAACCACGCCAAAGAGCTTTCTACGCTCATCATCCAAAGCGCCGACGGCAGAATGAAGCCTTTTGACACCGTAGCAAGGGAAATTTTAAACAAGATCCACCGCAGCGATACGCTAGACGGCCTAAATGCAAACCAAGCCATACTTTCGATGATGGTAAACGCCCCGTACTGGCGCGACGTGCCGATAATCTATGTCGGAAATAAAGAGCTAAAAAAACTAATCGGCATAGACGAAAAGGCTAAATACGCGAGCTATAACGACTTTTTTGCAAGCGATAAAGACGGTAAAATCATCTACAAACTAAACAAATTTGCCGAAGCCGCAAACCGCAAAACTCCGGGCGAGCGAGGTACGTTCGATAAAGACTTGCAAAAAGTTGATGAGCGTCTAAATATCCTTTACATGGTGTTTATAGGCGAAGTCTTTACGATGTTTCCAAAGATGGACGACCCGAATAACAAATGGTACGGCATAGCCTCAGCTATGATGTATCTGCCTAAAAACGAGAGCGAACCGATCGGCAGGATGCTAAGAAGCTATTTCACTAGCGTTGCCGAAGCTACAGAAAACAACAACTGGCGCCGAGCGAATCAAGCTCTAGCCGAGATCAAAACCTATCAGCAAGAACACGGCAAAGCGGTCATTCCGGGCGAAAAACGCGTCGAGATGGAGCTGTTTTTTAACGAGTATAAAATTTTCGAGTCGCTAACGCCGATATATCTTTTGGCAGGATTTGGGCTTTTATGCTTCGTGTTTGCTAAGATGGCAAGGCCTAAACTAAATATAAAATGGCTCTTTGGTATAGTTTACAGCGTGAATATCTTAGCGTTTTTGCTGCATACCTTTGGCATCGGTATACGCTGGTATATCGCCGAGCACGCGCCGTGGAGCAATGCCTACGAATCGATGATCTACATCGCTTGGGCGCTTAGCTTATCAGGTCTAGTGTTCTCACGCCAAAGTCCGATAGCTATGGCTCTAACCTCGATTTTAGCGGGCATTACGCTATTTGTCGCGCACCTTAGTTGGATGGATCCGCAGATCACCACTCTAGTGCCTGTGCTTCAGAGCTACTGGCTAACGATCCACGTCTCGGTTATCACGGCTAGCTATGGATTTTTGGGACTTTGCTCGCTGCTGGGTATGTTTACTCTCGTGCTTTTTGCTATGCAAGGTGGCAAAGAGCATAAGGAAATTTCGCGAAATATCCTAGAAGCCACGCGTATAAACGAGATGGCGATGATACTGGGTCTTAGCCTGCTTACGATGGGCAACTTCCTGGGCGGCGTTTGGGCGAACGAGAGTTGGGGTCGCTACTGGGGCTGGGATAGTAAGGAGACGTGGGCGCTGGTTTCTATTTTAGTTTATGCGGCGGTTTTACACATCAGATTTATCCCTAAACTAAACAGCCAGTACGCATTTGCCGTGACTTCGATGTTTGCTTATTGGTCGATCATAATGACCTATTTTGGCGTAAACTTCTACCTAAGCGGCATGCACTCGTACGCTGCTGGCGAGCCGATACCGGTGCCGACTTTTGTGTGGGTGGGCGCGCTTTTGATGATCTTGATAGCTGTTGTGGCGTATTTTAGAAAACCAGATAAAACGGTGAAACTATAATGAATCAAACTACTATAGTAATAATTCTAGCGACGATTCTTTTGATGCTCGTCGCTTCCCTTATTTTTATGGCGGTTAAGCTAGGTAGCGACAAAATCGCAGCCAACAATGCGGCAAAAGAAGCCGCACGAGCAGCCCGTGCCAATGATGCAGAAGGCCTCAAAGGCGCGATGGACAAACTTTCCACCTTGGTCAATCCTGCTCCTGCGCCAGTGGCGGCGCCGGTTGCCGAGGAGCCCGCATCCGCGCCGCCCTTCCCCCCCTACGAGCCGATGCCCGGGGCCGCG
>CALISV010000386.1 GCA_938041615.1 uncultured Campylobacter sp.
GCATTAACTCGCCAAAGCCGGGCATCATCTTTTCGCATACGGCCTCGGTCGCCTCAGGCGTCACGTCGCGTGGAGCCGGTCCCGTGCCGCCCGTCGTTAGCACTAGATCGCAGTCTAGCACGTCTATCATGTGTTTTAGGCGCTCTTTTATGAGCTCGATCTCATCGGGAATCACCTCGTAAAAATACTCGCGCTCGCTCGTTATCCAGCCGTCCAAAACCTCTTTTATCGCCGCGCCCGATAGATCGTCGTATTTGCCTTCGCTAGCGCGGTCGCTTAGCGTCAAAATGCCTATTTTTGCCTTCATATTTTCTCCTTAAATTTAGTTGTAATACTCTTTTATTATCTTGCCCAGCGCGTCTTTATCGATACTCTCAAAAATCTCGATATGCTCGCTGATGCGCTCTAGCTGCGTTTTCATGCCTGCTAAAAACGTCCCGACCTCGACGTATGCCTCCTGCAGTAGCTCCTCAGCCTCCGCCGCGCTTGGCGTAAAGGTATGCCCCATGCCGTACTCAAAGACCATGTTTTGCGCGATCTCACGGGCCTTTTGGATGTCGGCGTTAGAGTTTGAAAAAGTATCGTCTTTGACCATCTTTAGCGCGCTCATACCAGCCAAACAGACCTTGATACGCGCAAACATCTGCGAGCGCGACTCTATCTCTCGCTCGGGGCGCATAAACTGCTCCTCGACGAGCGAAATTTTTTCAAATTCTATCCCAAACCAATACGCAGCCAAAGCCTTTGCGCCCTGATATAGCGCCTGAATGCGCTTTTCCTCGTCGTTGTAGCTTAAAATCCTTCTTTTACCGAGCAGGACTTTGTTTAAAACGCTTTCAAAATCGCTAAACTCTATCATCTCGCCGCCGCGTCTTAGCGCATTTATCGCAGCTTCATTTACCAGCGTAGAAAGCGCCGCCCCGCTAAAACCGACGCTGATACGCGCTACGTCCTGCGCCTCTACGCTCGTGTTTTTGTCTTTTAGATAGGACTTTAAAATCTCGACCCTGTCGGTAAAATCGGGCATCGAAAGAAAAATGCGCCTGTCAAATCGTCCCGAGCGTAGCAGCGCCTCGTCTATCATCTCGATACGGTTGGTCGCGGCGATCACGATGACGCCCGAGTTATCCTCAAAGCCGTCCATCTCGGTCAGCAGCTGATTTAGCGTGGCCTCGCGCTCGTCGTTTCGGTTGCCGCCGCGCACCTTGCCCACGGCATCGATCTCGTCGATAAAGATGATAGATGGTGCATAGGCTTTAGCCTTTAAAAACAGCTCATGCACGCGTTTTGCGCCCATACCGACGTAAATTTGCACGAAACTAGCGCCGCTTTGGTAAAAAAACGGCACTCCAGCCTCGCCCGCGACGGCCTTTGCAACTAGCGTTTTACCCACGCCAGGAGGCCCCACCATCAGCACGCCTTTTGGCATTTTGATGCCGAATTTTTTATATTTCGTCGGATTTTTTAGAAAATCCACGATCTCGCTTAGCTCAAATTTGACGTCCTTTATGCCCGCCACGTCGTCAAATTTGACGTTTGAGATAGCAGGGGCTACCGAGCTAGCGGCGATATTGTCGTATTCATAGACGTTTGCTTTTTGATTTTCGTTTTGAGCGGCTAGTTTTTGTTTTTTAAACCTCGCATAAACCGCAAGCCCCGCAAAGCAGATAACAAGCAGCGCCAGCACGGCTAAAATTTCATCTAGCACGGGCGTCTCTTTTTTTAGATCGACGGGCACTTTTTGCACCAGAGCGCGCATATCCACGCCGTCTTTTACGATGATGTATTTGTTGCCGCCCTTAGTCGTGAGCTCCAGCTCGCCGCCGTTTACGGTCGCGCTTGCGATCATGTCGCCCTCTAGCAGCTTTTCGTAGCTTTCGTACATTATATTTTTGGGCTGACTTCTGCCTACCGCAACGGCTAGCAAAACCGCCAAAATAGCCGTCAAAATCACGATAATCTTTTGTTTATTTAGCTTAAATTTGCGCATAGTCGCCCTCGCTTTTTACTTCAAATTTATCTATGACCGCCCACTCTTTTAAAATTTGCTTATCCGTTTTGATTTTTACTTTGTTATAAAACTGATCGAAGCCCTCGTAAAATTCGCCGTTTAGTTGCTCGACGAGCACGTTTAGGCTCCCGCCTTTTTTGGCGTGCTCTTGCCTAAATTTAAAATTATTTTCCGCTACGATTTGCTTTAAAACCTTAAGCCTAGCCTTTGCCACATCGCCGCTAACGTCCACTTTCATATCCGCCGAGTGCGTACCGCTTCGCGGCGAATACGCAAAGCAGTGCAGATGCGTGAGCGGAAATTTTTTAAAATTGTCTAGTGCCTCGCTCCAAATTTCCTCGCTCTCGCCAGGATGCCCCACGATGTAGTCGGTTCCTAGCGCAAAACCCATCTGGCTAAGCTCCAAAAACAGCTCCAAATCCCTAAAGGCTTGATTTCGCCGTCTCATGATACGCAGCATCGCCTCGCTCGTGTGCTGAAGCGCGATGTGCAGGTGCCGCTCTAGCCAGCTCTCGCACAAGATCTCGCGAAAGCTCTCGTCTATCTGGCTTGGCTCTATGCTACCGAGCCTTATGCGCTTTATGCCGCCTATTTTACCGAGCCTACCTAGCAAGCGACCTAGGCTTGAGCCAGTATCCTTGCCGTAGCTGCCGATGTTTGTGCCGGTTAGCACTAGCTCGTTGTAGCCGTTATAGGCTAAAATTTTAGCCTCACGCAAAATAGCTTCCTCATTCATACTACGCGCCTTGCCGCGAACGGCGGGGATGATACAGTAACTGCAGGCAAAGTCGCAGCCCTCTTGGATCTTGATAAAGGCTTTGGTGTGATTTTCGTAGTTTGTTACGATATTTTTGTCGATACTTTTTAAATTTCCAAGCTCAAAAAACGGATCTTGCGACTTTAGCAGCGTGTTTATATCCTCTTTTTTACTCGCGCCTATCACGCCAAAAACCGAGTTTTTGTTAAACAGCTCTTTGCCCTTGCTCACCGCGCCGCAGCCCGTTAGTATCACTCTGGCGCCGCGCTTTTTTATGCCGTTTATGTAGCTGCGCGCGCCGCTATCGGCGGAGTTTGTGACCGTGCAGGAGTTTACCACTACGATGTCGGCTTCGTTTTCGTCGCTAACGATATCGTAGTCTTTGACGTAGCTTTTCATCAGCTCGGTGTCGTAGATGTTCGTGCGGCAGCCGAATGTTTTAAAAAACACCTTCTCTCGGCGCGGCTCTTGCGGGGTCAAATTTGAGTTAGGCTTCATGCTTCTCCTCGCCGCCTTCGCCCATCGGCTTTGACTCGCCTGCTTTTACGCGTCTATCCATGTATAAAGTCTGCGTCGGATAGGCGATCACGATGTCGTCGTGGCTAGCTATGGCTTCCATTATCTCCGCACTTATCGTGCTTCGCAAAGATAGCGTGGCAAAGGTGTTTGCCATATACCAGACCGAAATTTTTACGCCGTAAGGCTCGATAAAGGTAAATACGCGCGGCTCGACGTTTGGATTTTTGATGCTGTATTGATTTCGCAGCTTGCTCATTTGTTTTTTGGCGATTTCCGTGTAGCCTTTGGAGTATTTTCGCGCGATATCCTTGATGATGTGGGCGGCTTTTTTGTGGTTAGAATCAAAGCTACAAACCACGTCGATGCCGTCCCAGACGGTCTTCATGCCGTGGTG
The DNA here is from genome assembly GCA_938041615.1 of uncultured Campylobacter sp. Taxonomy (GTDB): domain Bacteria; phylum Campylobacterota; class Campylobacteria; order Campylobacterales; family Campylobacteraceae; genus Campylobacter_A. The sequence continues at coordinate 3,682 of CALISV010000386.1, forward strand.
CGAGTAGTTTGCGATAAGATCGGTAAAGATATAATTATTTGGCACGAATATAATACGCCCCGCTCTGCGGTTTGAGTTTACCGTGACGATCGTGACGTCCTCGTAAATAGTCATCCTAAGCAGCGAGATATCGATGATGTCGCCCACGACGTCCTCTCCGTCCTTGCGCACCTTGATGCGGTCGCCGACGTGAAAACTACCGCCAAAAACCACCACCGTCCAGCCGAGCATACTCATAAACATATCTTTCATCGCAATCGCAATACCAGCGGACGCAAAGCCCAGCACCGTAACGAGATAGGTCACGTTTTCGATATAGGCAAAAAGCAAAATCATGATGATGAGCGTGATGTTTACGAGGTTTATAAATTTATTCGCCGTGTAGAGGCGCTCGTTGTCGGTGATCGTCTTTTTGATGATAAATTTGAACAAAAACGAAAGCCCGATAACGACGACGATAAATATACCGATATCAAGCGCCTTTTTCATCTGCGCTTTGATATCCTCGCTGGTGCGGTTTATCGCCTCGTTTACGCGCTTTTCATACACGCCGTAGGTTGTTTTTGCGATATCGGCCGCGGCGTTAAACTCCGCTAGTTCCTGTCTAGCCTCGGCAAGCTCGGCTTGAAAGCGCGCATCGTCGCTCAAATTTACGATCTGGGTTAAAATTTGCTCTTTTCTAGCTAGCTCGTCGGTCGTCTTAGAAAGCCCGTCCAGTCGGCGCTTGTACTCGTCTTTTTCGCTTTTTAGCTGCTTTATATGCGAAAAGCCCGAGATCACGGCGACGGGATTGGTTATCTTTTGTAAAATTTCTATCTCGGGAGCCGTTATCATGCTAGAAAACGGCGCTTTTTGAAACTCCCTTAAAAGCTCGATCTGCTCTTTTAGCGTGCTTTGCTTTTTTTGTAGCTCGAGCACTTTTTCGGTATTTTTAGCCTGTTTTTTTATCGCTGCTTCGATTTCGTCGAGCTCCGCGCTTAGCTTTTGAAAGGTGTTGTAGTTTGAGTAGCGAGTCGCCCAGATGTTATCGGCTAGCTCATCCTCGATAAACGACAAAGACGCGTTTAGCTCGGATAGCTGAGCTTCTTTGGTTGCGTTAAATTCGCTAGGAATATCATCAAGCGCATAGGCAAAGATCGCAAAAAATAAAATAAATAAAATTTTTCTCATTCAAACTCTCTTAAAACGTCCATCACGAGCTCGCGCGGCACGTCTTTTCGTATTTCGTAGTCTCCAATACCTCGCGGCAGGATAAATTTGATCGCGGAGTTTTCCGCCTTTTTATCGAGAAAAAACGCATCGTAAAAGCTACTTGCGTTTGGCACCTTGTAGCTTATCGGTAGGCCGAATTTAACTAAAAGCTCCGCCGCGCGCGCCTTTTGCTCCTCGCTCATAAGGCCAAGCTTCACCGCTAGCGCGTTAGCCATATTCATACCGATCGCCACCGCTTCGCCGTGTAGATATTTTTTGTAGTTCGTTTCGTTTTCTATCACGTGAGCGAAGGTGTGTCCGTAGTTTAGCACCGCGCGCACGCCTTTTTCGCGCTCGTCAGCCTCCACGGCGGCGGCTTTGATCTGCACGCAGCGGTAGATTAAATTTTGCAAATTCGCCTCATCGGTCAAATTTGCGTTCTCCATCCACGAAAATAGCTTTTCGTCAAAGGTTATCGCCATCTTTACGGCCTCTGCAAGGCCTGCTGCAAATTCGCGCTTTTCAAGCGTTTTTAAAAACTCCGTTTCGCAGTAAACGGCGCTAGGTTGGTAAAACGAGCCGATTAGATTTTTGCCGAATTTGTTATTTACGCCCGTTTTTCCGCCTACGCTAGCATCCACTTGCGCTAGCAGGGTCGTGGGGATGTTTATAAATTTGATCCCGCGCTCGAAAATGCTCGCCGCAAAGCCCGTCATATCGCTCACCACTCCGCCGCCAAGCGCGATGATCACGCTGCTTCGGTCAAGGCGGCTAACGAAAAGCTGCTCTAAAATCGCTTCGATAGTTTGCATATTTTTATACTCTTCGCCGTCGGGGACGCTGATGATAAATTTTTGCGGACAATCTATGCGCGAGAGTAAATTTTGCAGATAAAGCCCGCCTACCTTTGCGTTGGTCACGATAGCGACTTTAGCGTCAAATTTAAGCTCTTTTAGCTCGTTTATATAGACGCCGTAGCCAGGCTTGCCGTCAAATTTTATATCTATTTTCATCTTATTCTCCGCTTTTATTTTATCCAAAATAGCCTAATTTATTGGTATAAAAATTTGATAATTATCGCTAAGGCGCGCGTACAGACGGTTCATGTCGTTTGAAAACGCCGCAAACGCGTCTTTTTTACTGATCTTTTTCGTAAAAGGCACGAACTGGAGCAAATTTCGCTCTTTTTTTAGCCTTAAAATCGGATTTGAGTTTTTATCCTCGACGACCTCGATCTTGCGGCCGAAAATTTTAGCCAAACTGTCAAAATGCTCCTCCATCTCCTCGTCCGCGCCGCTTCGGCCGAAGTGATAAAGGGTGATAGGCATATCAAGCTGCGAGCAGCAGTCCATGATGACGGCCGATTGACTCTCTATCTCGTCGCCAAAACCGCTACTTAGCACGACGCCCTTTTTAATCTCGTCGATGTCGCTTTTACCGATGGCGGCGACGGGTTTTTTTAGCTCAAAAAGCAGCCTTTTGTGCGCGGCAAAAAATTTATTATCCGTCACCACAAGCCCGACGTCGTTTTTAAAAACGTCGTCTTTTATCTGCCCTACTCCGCTTCCGAAATAATCAAACATCACCGTTGCCATCTCGTCGTTTACGGATTTTAGCCTTTCGTAGGCTAAATTTAGCGCAGGATTTACGACCTTGACGAAAAGGCGCCTGTTGTTTAGCTTTTCGTGCAGTTTTAGACTCTGCTCAAGCAGCCTTATGCACAGCTTTTCGCCCATCTTTTTCATGTCTAAAAACAGATAGATATTGTGCCCAAACGGATTTGGAAACTGCCCCGTTTCTTTTTTTACACTTCTAAATACGCTTAAAAGCACGCTTGGTTCACCCACTATGAGCAAAACGTCGCCAGGCAGGATCATTAAATTTGGCTTTGCGATCATGAAATTTGAACCGCGATAAATCATCGCTATGCGCCATTTTTTCTGCGTTATCGAGCTGATGTGACGGTACATAAAGGAGCTGCCTATGGGCACCTTTACTTCCATTATCTCGCCCTTGCCAAGGCCTAGGTTGTCAGCTACTACGGGGATATCCGGTAAAAAATCCATGAGTCTAGCCGTTAGCACCGCTCGCGCGTCCAAGACCGTTAGGTGCGAGTCGTCCTCTAGCCCGCCAAGCCCCCAGAGATCCAGCATCAAAATTTCCGTTTTTTTGCTGATTTGACGCAGGTTGTTATAGACGCTGACCGTATCAAAGCCGTCTTTTAGCATTATCATAAACTGGCTAAAATAACCGCTGGCTACTTGCCTCAGTCTATCAAGGCTCGTGGGATCAAAGCGGTAAAAGGTAAAATTTTCTAAATTTACGTCCGAGTAATCCTCGTCTCCGCAAGCGATAACTACGTAGTGATGAGTGCTGCTTCTGCTTACAAATAGTCTTTCTAAGAAATGTTTCGCTACAATGCCGTCCGCAACTATCAAGATATTTTTCATTAAAACTCCAAATTTAAAGGGACTATTATATCAAAATGACTTTTAGTATAGATAAAACGGACGGTGCAGCGCGCGCGGGCACGCTAACGACCGCTCACTCGACGATCAAAACGCCTGTGTTTATGCCTGTTGGCACCGTCGGCGCCGTAAAGAGCCTAGACGCCGTGGATATGATGCAAATTCTGGACGCCCAAATCATCCTAGGCAACACCTATCACCTCTACTTGCGCCCCGGCAGCAAGGTCGTAAAGCAGCTCGGCGGCCTGCACGGTTTTACTAAATTTAACCGCTCGTTTCTAACTGATAGCGGCGGCTTTCAGGCCTTTTCGCTAAGTAAAATCTCAAAACCCGATGAAAACGGTATCAAATTTAAAAGCCACATCGACGGTAGCGCGCACTATTTCACGCCGCGCTCGGTGCTAGATACCCAGTACGACCTAAACTCCGACATCATGATGATCCTAGACGATCTAGTAGCGCTTCCTGCCGAAAAAAAGCGCGTAGAGCTAAGCATAAAACGCACGATAAAATGGGCGCGCGAGGCGATAGACTATCATAAATTTAAGCAAAACAAAGGCGAAGGGCTCACGCAAAATATATTCGGCATAATCCAAGGCGGCACGGACGAGGCGGCGCGTAAATTTTGCGCCGAAGCGCTGTGCGAGATGCCCTTTGACGGGCTTGCTATCGGCGGTCTTAGCGTAGGCGAAAGTAATCAAGAGATGTATGATACCGTGCAGGCCGTGATGCCCTACATCGACGCGGCGCGTCCGCGCTATCTCATGGGCGTAGGCACTCCAGAAGACCTCGTAGAAAACGTGGCTCGCGGCGTGGATATGTTTGACTGCGTGATGCCGACGCGAAACGCGCGCAACGGCACGCTATTTACGAGTTTCGGCAAGATAAATATCAAGTCCGCGAGATTTGCAACCGACCGTGCTCCGGTAGATCCCCAGTGCGACTGCTACGCGTGCCAAAACTACTCGCGCGCCTATCTTAGCCACCTATACCGCGCGGGCGAGCTGACGTTTTTTCGCCTAGCGAGCTTGCACAACTTGCGCTATTATCTAAATTTGATGAAGCAAATGAGAGAAGCGATAATCGCGGGCGAATTTGAAAAATTTAGGCGAAATTTCTACACCAAACGCGGCAAAGACGCGCAAAGTATATAAGGCAAAATAGTGAGCGAGCGCGATATCTCTGGGTACTTTTACGACGAGGAGTGCGAGTACGTCTATCTCGTCACGGACGGCAGTGAACAAAACTATAAATTTATCTTTAAAGACGACAAAATTTACGCACAGGACGGCAGCGAAAGCGGCGCGGAGGAGTTTATCCGCGTAGTAAAAAAGATAACGAGCGAGTTTCGCGCCAAGATCGCCGAGCACTCCGCCCAGCTTGAAAGCTACGAGAAAATCTACGCGGGCAAGAGGGATTTTACTAAATTTATCAAAAAGCACGCGATCTTAAAATACGAAATACGCAAATTTCAAAACAAAATTTCGCACTTTTACGAGGCTCTGGCGATCTGTCAGAACGAAAGACCGGAGCTTAAAAAACAGCTCAAAAACTACGTCTACGAAGCCGGCGTGCTAAAAAATGCAGCCTGCGAAAACGCCGCCAGGATAGACGATATATACGCGCATATACAGAGCCTAAAAAACGACAAAATCAACCGAAACATCTACATCCTCACGCTGCTTTCGGCGCTATTTTTGCCGCTAAATTTTATCACGGGATTTTTCGGGATGAATACAAACGGGATGTTTTTAAATGGCTTTCAAAACGGTACGGCAATCGTCGCCGGATCTATGCTTGCTCTTTTTGCGACGCTAGTGGGACTGTTTTATTTTCTAGGCAAACGGCGCGAGTAAATTTGCGGCGAATTTGACGCGCTCCAAATCAAAACCGCAAATCAGGCGCGCGGCATAGTTAAATTTACTCCGCTTTTCCAGCCGCCGCTTTATAGATACCGATTTCGTCTTGCAAAATTTTATATTTTTGCGCAAGCAGACTAGTCCAGCCTTCAAGCAGCGAATTTTGAGCCTCTAGATAGTTTTTTAGCTCGGTTTTACCGTAGTCGTATTTGAGTTTATATATGTCGCTGATAAAGCTTAGATTTCGCAAATTTTCGTTTAAATTTCGCAAAACCGCCTCGTCTTTTTGCAGATTTTTATAGCCGGCGTCGATCTCGTTTAGCGCGGTCGTTAGCGTCTGCGCGTAGTTTAGCTTCATCGCTTCAAACTCTAGCTCGGAGATTTTTAGCTTCGATTTAAGCCTAGAGTAGTTTAAAAACGGCAAATTTATCGCGATATTTCCGCTTAAAAAATTTAGCTTAAGCCCCTCGCTCGCGCTATCGCCGCTACCGCTAAGCCCAGCTCCTACCGTGATGCTTGGATAGAAGTTCTTTTCGCTAACCTTGACCCCCAAAAGCGCCTCTTTAATACGCGAGATCGCAGCTTGCAAATCAGGACGCGCGCCGATAACGTAAAGCGGAACGTTTAAATTTACACCCTGCGGCGAGATATCGCTCAAATTTCCGCCTAAATTTAGCTCAAACTCGGGCCTAACGTTTAGCAAATTTCTTAACGTTTTTTCCGCCGCGTCAAGGCTCTTGGCTGCGTTTAAAATTCTATTTTTAGCCGAGATCACCGAGCTTTTGACCTGTTTTAGGCTTAGCTCTTCTTCTTTACCAAGCTCAAATTTAGCCTTTATGATGGCTTCAAGCTCTTCGTAGTTTTTTAGCGTTTTTTCGTATAGATTTATGCTCTCTTTTTGATATTTCGCTTCAAAATACGCATCTGCGACGGAGTTAATGAGCGCGAGGCGAGCGGCCTCTAGGTCGTATTTCGTCGCGTTTGCCTCCCACATGGCAGCGTCTGCGGAGTTTGCGAGCTTGCGCCACAGATCTATCTCGTAGCTTAACGATACGCCGCTTTTATAGCTTTCACTCCAGCTGCCGCCCGTTTTTATATTTTTCCCGGTTTCCGCACCCAAATTTGCGTTAAAGCTAGGCACGAGATCAGCCTGCAAGACGCCTGCTTGAGCTAAGGCTTTATTTACGGCGACGGCCGATTTTGCCAGATCTATATTATTTTTTAGCGCGAGGCTAATTAGCTCGTTTAGGCGCGCTTCGCCGTAGCCCGTCCACCACTCGCGGTTTATTTTTATGTCGGCGCTTGCGTCGTCTTTTAGCAAAATTTGCTCGTAGTTTTCGTTTATCTGCGTTACCGCGCAGCCGCCGAGCAAAAAGGCGGCTAGGATTATGGAGATTTTTTTCATTTTATTCCCTTGAAAGAGCGTCGATAGGATTTAGCTTTGAGGCGCTGCGAGCAGGCATGTAGCCAAATATAACGCCTATCGCGCTAGAGACGGCGAGCGCGACCACGATAGAAGTCTGCGAAAATATCATCTTGACGCCGGGTGCGAAATTTTCCGCTAGATAGCCGATACCAAAGGCCGTTCCGACGCCGATTAGTCCTCCGATGAGACACAGCAGTACGGCCTCTATCAAAAACTGCTCGAGGATATTTCCCTGACGCGCGCCGATCGCCATCCTGATGCCGATCTCTTTTGTGCGCTCGGTTACGGAGACTAGCATGATGTTCATCACGCCGATACCGCCCACTAGCAGCGAGATAAAGGCGATACAAGAGATCAGTAGCGTCATGGTCTTTGTCGTTTCCTCGATCGTTTTTTTGATAGTGTCGGAGTTTCTAGTGAAAAAGTCCTTTTTGCCGTGTTTGGCGGTTAAAATTTCCGTTAAACTCTGCTCGGCGATTTGCGCATTTACGTTATCTTTAACCTTAACCGTGATAGATGAGAGATGCCTATCGCCGGTTAGCTTGTTTATGACAGCGGTATATGTAGAAAACGTGCGCAGAGTGCTGGAGTCGGCGAACATATTGTCGTTTTTGGCTACTACGCCGATGATTTTAAAGGGGCGTTTGTTAAAAAGCACCGTTTTACCTAGCGGATCTTCGTCTGCGAAAAACTGCTCACGAGTTGGCTGATCTATCACGATCACGGACGCCGACTCTGCGACCTCTTGGGCGGTAAACACCCGTCCGGCCTCGACCTTGTAGCCCATCACGTTTAGGCTCTCCTCGCTACCGCCTTTAATCGTAGCCGAGGCTGATTTATTGCCGTAGGTGAGCGTGCCGCTAGCAGAGGCGTTTGGCGTGACACTATCTAGGTAGTCTTGCTTAGATAGCATCGTTGCGTCGCTAAAGGTCAGGTTTCTCACTCGCTCCGAGCGCATATCGCCAAAACCCTTGCCGTTTAGGATATCGATCGTGTTAGTGCCGATACCGCGGATATCCGAGAGGATCTGCTCCTGCGAGCCCTGCCCAAGTGCTACTACGCAGATAACCGATGTGATGCCGATGATGATGCCAAGCATCGTTAGCGCCGAGCGAAGTTTGTGGCTAAGGATCGCGTTTATCGACATTTTAAAGCTCTCGATAAACTGATCTTTGTAAAAGCTAAAGATATTTTTTTGCTTCGGCGCCGGTTTTTCGGAGGCGAAAATTTCCTCGCTTTTTACCGTATCGCTCAAAATTTTACCGTCTTTTATCTCGATGACGCGGTTTGCGTATGCGGCGATATTTGGATCGTGGGTGACGATGATGATGGTGTGGCCTTGCTTGTGTAAATTTGTTAAAATTTCCATCACCATGAGGCCGCTTTTGCTATCTAGCGCGCCTGTTGGCTCGTCTGCTAGGATGATCTCGCCGCCGTTTATGAGCGCTCTAGCGATAGAGACGCGCTGCTGCTGTCCGCCGCTAAGTTTGCTGGGTAAATTTTGCAGCTTTTCGCCAAGCCCGAGCCCTTCTAAAAGCTCGCCGGCCTTTTTCTCGCGATCTTTTTTAGAAACGCCCGCATATACGCTAGGTAGTGCCACGTTTTGCAGCGTAGTTAGCGTAGATAAAAGGTTATAGCGCTGAAAGATAAAGCCGAATTTTTCTCTGCGTAAACGCGCCAGCTCGTCGCCTTCAAATTTGGATATGTCGTGCTCTTCTAGCAAATACTGCCCGCCGCTTGGGTTATCTAGGCAGCCAAGGATATTCATGAGCGTAGATTTACCCGAGCCGCTTTGACCGATGATAGCGATAAACTCGCCCTTTTTTATGGTTAAATTTACGTCTTTTAGCGCGTCAAACACGTTATCGCCGAGTTTAAATTTCTTACTTAAATTTTTAAGTTCTATCAAATTTTTCAAGACTTAGCCTTAGAACTTCATTTTTCTTTTCTCTTTTTCGAGCATTTCGCTGATTTCAGCCGCCGAATTTCGCTTCGTCACGACTTCCTCGCCTTCTTCTACTCCGCTTAAAATTTGAGTTTTTAGGCTATCGATTAGTCCTGTTTGTACCTCTCTTCGCTCGGCCGTATCTAGCCCGTCTTTATCCTTTTTTAGCACGTAAACTACGCTTTTTCCGTCCTCTTTTTTGATAGCGATCGAAGGCACGATGACGGCGTCTTTAGCGCTATCTAGGATGATGGTATTTTGCGTGGTCATGCCGATCCTTAGCGTGCCGTCCGGGTTATCTACGATAGCTTTGGCGTAGTAGTAGATCGCCGAGCTGCTCGAGCTTGTGGTTGTCGAGCCTGAGCTTGTAGTAGTGGCATATTTGCCGTTACTTAGCGTGGTGAGGCCCGGGTCGATAGAGCTAATACGGGCGTAAAATTTACGATTTGGCTCGGAGAGTATCGAGTATTCGACTTTCGAGCCGACCTTGATTTTAGTTATGTCGCCCTCGGCGATCTCCATTTTTAGCTGAACCTTACTTAGATCGGCGATGTTTACGATAGTGGGCGTAGTTTGGTTTGAGTTTACGGTTTGACCCTCCTCGACCTGCACGGAGACCACGACGCCGCCTTTTGGAGCGGTGATTTTAGTGTAGCCAAGGTCGATTTGAGCGGTGTTTAGAGAGATTTTAGCCTGCACGATTTGCGCCTCGATCTCTTTTAGCGAGGCTTCGTTTGCGGCTAGGGTATTTTTAGCGTTTTCAAACTCCTCTTTTGAGGTTGCGTTTTTTGCGAAAAGCTCTTGTTCGCGCTTAAATTTGGTCTTTGAAATCTCAAGCGCGACTTTAGCCGAATTTAACCTCGCTTCGTAAATCCCAAGCTGCGCTTTTTTGGTATCTACGTTATTTTGCTGAGTCGCGGAGTCGATTTCTGCTATCATGTCGCCTGCTTTTACGACATCACCGAGCTTTACGTAGAGCTTTTTGATCTGGCCGCCTACCTGCGCGCCAACATCGATTAGCTCAGTAGCATAGATTTCGCCGTTGCTTTCAATACTTTTTACCAGTTCGCCGCGAACGGCTTTTGAGGTGATAAACTGATCGCCTTGCGGGACGTTAAAATTTTTATCGTAAAAATAGTAACCCGCCCCCGCCAGCACGGCTAAAACCGCGATAAATTTGATAAATTTTTTCATTATTTCTCGCTTTTTTAAATTTAACGCGAGATTATATACAAAAACCCGTTAAGGCGATGTTAAGTAATTCAATTAAATTTTATTTTTCTTTAATGCGAGCCGCCGTATAATCGCGTTTTTAAAATTTATAACTCGGATTACGCAAATGTTTACGCAATTATTATCTATTTTTATCATTATCGCTTCCGGCTACGGGGCGAAAAAATTTAAGGTCTTTGAGCAAAAAAACGCCTCCGTATTCATAAACTACGCGCTTTGCTTCGCGCTTCCGGCGCTGATTTTCGATAAAATTTACCACGTAAACATCGACACCACGCTTATAAACGTCATCGCCACGGGCTTTGCCTGTTCGATGCTGGGCGCTGCGGCGATATTTTTGGCGTGCAGATTTTTAAAATTTAACAAAGCCACCACCGTGAGCGCCGTACTGCTCGGAATGTTTGGAAACACCGTATTTATGGGTATGCCTATCATTAAGGGTTTTTTCGGCGAGGACGCGATGAACGAAGTTATCTTTTACGATCAGCTAGCCACCTCGATCCCGATTAGCATTTTTGGCCCTTTTATCCTGGCTTTCGGCGCTCCGGCGAAGGTTTCGCTCGTGCAAAACGTTATGAAAGTGATCAAATTCCCGCCGTTTGTTGCGCTTATTTTAGGCTTTTTGCTCCGCGGCGTTCCGCTTCCAAAGGTGCTATTTGACGCGCTTACGCTTTTTGCGCAAAGCGTCGTTCCCGTCGCTCTTTTTGCGATCGGCATCGGGCTAGGCTTTCGCAGTATCAAGAGCTGCTACAAATCAACGGCCGTGGTAATCGCGGGCAAGATGCTACTGGCGCCTTTTATTTTTATATTAGTCACGATAGTTTTTGGCGTAAATTTCGGTCAAATTTGGATGATAGGCATCCTTCAGTGCGCCATGCCGCCGATGGTGCTAGCAAGCGCGATGATCATGAAAGCAGAGCTTGATAGCCAGCTAGCCGTAGCCGCAGTAGCCGTGGGAGTGGCGTTTAGCTTTATTAGCCTGCCGCTTTTATCGTATGTATTTAGCTTGATGGCTTAAATTTCACGCTCGTTTCACGTTTCTTGGCTAAACTTCCATCATAAATTTTCCTAAAGGAGATGCTATGAAAAAGTTAGCTTTAGTTGCGCTTAGCGCGTTGTTCGTTACGGGTTCTATCTTTGCCGCCGAGATGAAAGGCGATATGATGGAGAAAAAAGATACCATGATGGAAAAGAAGGACGCCATGATGGAGAAAAAAGACGATATGATGATAAAAAAGGACGAAATGAAAGGCGACATGAAAGAGATGAAAGACGATATGGGTAAAAAGAAAGACGATATGAAAGACATGAAAAAGGATAAGATGTAATGACGCAAATTTTGCTCGTAGAGGACGATGAGACGCTAAGCGAACTCATCAACGAGTATCTGAGCGAACAAGGCTACGACGTGACCGTTTGCGCCGATGCTAAAGCGGCTCTAGATACCGCCTACGAGCGAAATTTTGATATCCTCATCCTCGACGTCAAGCTGCCTAAAGGCGACGGTTTCTCCCTTTTGCGCGAACTTAGGCGGCTTGGCGACGACACGCCTGCGATCTTTACCACCTCGCTAAACGCGCTGCAAGACCTAGAGATCGGCTACAAAAGCGGCTGCGACGACTATTTAAAAAAGCCCTACGAGCTAAAAGAGCTTTTGCTTCGTATTCAAATTTTAATCAAGCGCAAATTTTCTCACGTAAATGACGAATTTATCGAGCTTAATGGCGGATATAAATTTTATCCAAGCTCCAAAACGCTCCGGCAAAACGGGCAAATCGTAAGCCTCTCAAACAAAGAAAGCGAGCTTTTGGCGCTATTTTTGGAAAATAAAAACGCGCTGCTTAGCAAGGAGGCGATATTTGAGAAAATTTGGAACTACGGCGAGGAGCCCAGCGAGCTGAGTCTGCGGGTTTACGTTAAAAATTTGCGCCGCATTTTAGGCAAGGACGCGATCGTAAATAGGCGCGGCGACGGCTATATCTATGTCTGAGCGCTCCGCCGTTATAGCTAAAATCCTCTCGCTTTATCTCATCACTAGCACCCTATTTTTGGGGTATTTTTTCACGAACGACTATAAGATGAAAAAAGAAGCCCTCATCTCAAACGAGGTAAAAAATCTAAAAGAGATCAAGATGGGTATCTATATGAAAGCGCGTATGGACGGGCTTGGCGCAGTAAAAAGCTTTACCGCCGAAAAAGACGTCAAAGCCTGCATCGTAACTAAAAGCGGTCAAATTTTATACGGCGAGGCGGGCTGCGCTAAATTTGACGACGCCCAGAGTAGCACGGTCGCAGCAGACGGCCGAGTGGAGATATTTGAAGCCTTGCAAAACATGGACGAAGGCGGCGCGGACGAGCTAGCCACGGCAAAGATCGCGCTAAGCGGTAAGAATGTCGCGAGCGAGCTAAATTTGCTACGGCTGCGTACGGCGCTAAATTTGCTTATCGTTTTAGGCGTCATCATGATAATCGCCTTTTATCTAGCAAAGACCGCGCTAGCGCCGCTACACGCCAAGATCGCCGCGCTAAATCGCTTTATAAAAGACTCTACTCACGAGATAAACGCACCCCTTAGCGTCATACTTATGAGCATCGAAACGGCAGATAAAAGTAGCCTAAGCCAGAGAAATCTAAAGCGCCTAAACAACATCCAAACCGCGGCTAAAACGCTAAGCCACATCTACGAGGACCTCACGTATTTATCCTTTGGTGCCGAGCGCTGCGCACCAAAAGAAGAGCTAAATTTGAAAGATATTTTAAACGAGCGACTCGAATTTTTTGCTCCGTTTTTTGCTAAACGAGGGCTTGATTTAAGGCTAAATTTAAAAGACGCTCTCATAAATGCAAATGGCTATGAGCTAAAACGTGCGGTGGATAACCTACTAAGCAACGCCGTAAAATACGCAAACCAAGGCGGCTACGTCGCGGTTAGTTTGCAAGACGGCGAGCTAAAAATCTCAAATAGCGGCGAGGGGTTAAGCAAAGAGCAGCAAGATAAAATTTTCGAGCGATACACGCGGTTTAACGAAGATCAAGGCGGCTTTGGCATCGGGCTAAATTTAGTCAAAAGAGCCTGCGAAAACAACGCCATATCCGTAACATGCGAAAGCGAATCCGGCAAAGAAACTACCTTTACGCTTAGGTGGACTCATTAAATTTGACGATTTTAAGGACGCATGTTTGGCTAGATAAAATTTGTGAAAAAGCCAGCCGTAAAAACAGCCTACCTTTAACCGCAAATTTTACCCGAGCAACCAAATTTGCTAAATTTTAAAATTTTCTATCTCGTTAAAATTTAGATAGCGGTAGATCTGCGCCTCTTTGCCCGCAAGCTTTTGGGGCACTATGCTCATGTATTCGCTCACGCTGGGTAGCCTGCCCAGCACGGCGCAAACTGCCGCTAGCTCGGCGCTACCAAGATACACGCGCGCGCCCATACCCATGCGGTTATCAAAATTTCTCGTCGAAGTCGAAAACACCGTCGCGCCGTCGTTTACGCGGGCTTGGTTACCCATACAAAGCGAGCAGCCGGGTACCTCCGTGCGAGCGCCTACCGCACGGAAAATATCGTAGTACCCCTCCTTTTCTAGCAGTGCCTGATCCATCTTTGTAGGCGGCGCGATCCAAAGGCGAGTCGGCAGCGTTCCAAGCCCCCGCAGAGCCTCGCCCAGTGCGCGGTAGTGGCCGATATTGGTCATACAGCTACCCACAAACACCTCGTCAATCTCGTGCGGACGCGAGCTGTCGGCCAAAATTTCGCTCAGAGTCGCGACGTCGTCGGGATCGTTCGGGCAGGCCAGGATGGGCTCAGTGATCTCATCTAAATTTATTTCGATCACCTCGGCGTAGCGCGCGTTTTTGTCCGCTCGCAGTAACTCCGGCGCCGCTAGCCACTCGCGCATTTTCGCCGCGCGCCGCTCCAGGCTAGCCCTACTTTCGTAGCCCGCCTCTATCATGGCCTCGATGAGAGCGACGTTTGAGCGGACGTATTCGCAGACGCTCTGCTTGCTCAAATTTACCGCGCAGGCCGCCGCAGAGCGCTCTCCCGAGGCGTCGCTTAACTCAAAGGCTTGCTCGACTTTTAGCTCCTCCAGCCCTTCGATTTCTAAAATTTTACCCGCAAATACGTTTTTCTTGCCCTTCTTTTCGACCGTGAGCAGTCCGCGCTTGATCGCGTAGTACGGGATCGCGTTTACCAGATCGCGCAGCGTCACGCCCTTTTGCAGCCGCCCGCTAAATCGCACGAGCACGGAGTCTGGCATATTTAGCGGCATAGCCCCGGATACCGCCGCAAACGCCACCAGTCCGCTGCCCGCAGGGAAGCTCACGCCGATAGGAAACCGCGTATGAGAGTCGCCGCCAGTGCCCACGGTGTCTGGTAGCACCATGCGGTTTAGCCACGAGTGTATGACGCCGTCGCCGGGCCTCAGACTCACTCCGCCGCGCGAGCTCATAAATTTAGGCAGCGTCCTTTGCGTCTCGAGGTCGCTAGGCTTTGGATAGGCCGCCGTGTGGCAAAAACTCTGCAGCACGAAATCTGCCGAAAATCCGAGGCTTGCCAACTCCTTGATCTCGTCGCGCGTCATCGGCCCGGTAGTATCCTGCGAGCCTACGGTTAGAGTCGCCGGTTCGCAGTACTGCCCGGCTCTAACGCCCCCCACGCCGCAGGCCTTGCCGACGATCTTTTGAGCTAGCGTGTAGCCCTCGCTCTCATCCGTTTGCGGCTGCGCGGGCTTCGCAAATATATCCTCTGCGCCCAAATTTAACGCGGCTCTAGCCTTAGCGCAAAGCGAACGGCCGATGATGAGCGGTATGCGCCCGCCCGCTCTGATCTCGTCAAATATCGTGTTTGGCGCAAGCGTAAAACGAGCGACCGGCTCGCCTTGGGGCTTAGCATTTTCGTTTAAATTTTCAAATTTAGCTTCGCCGTAAATTTGAACTCCATCAAATTTACCCTCGGCGCTCAAATTTACCCGCCCGACGCGGAAAATCTCGCCCTCATACGGGTAGATATCCACGACGTCGCCTGTCTCTAGCGCGCTTACGTCGGCTACTATCGGTAGCGCGCCGCTATCCTCGGCTGTGTTAAAAAATATCGGCGCGATCGCCGTTCCTATAACGAT
>CALISV010000387.1 GCA_938041615.1 uncultured Campylobacter sp.
GGGTTGAGGGTGGAATTTGACGGGCAAAAAGGTAAATTTAGGATAAAATAACAAAAAAGGAGGCGACAATGCAAACTCAAAAAGATAAAATCGCCGTCGACATCAGTCAAATTCCGCAAGACGCTTTAAAAAGTTACGATAATTGGCGCTTTGGTAAGAATTTATTTATCGGACTTTCCGCAACCTTTATAGTGCTTCTTTTTTCTTTTTTGATAGATCCTTCGCACCCATCATCACCTTTTTTATTTGCGGTGGCGTTTGGCATGTCTGCTGCGTTAATACTCTTTTCGTTAAGCTCGCCTAGGCGCAAGCGATATAGCGTGTTTTTGTTTAGCGACGAAGGCAAAGCCTTTACCTTGATATGTACTGAAACTATCGCGCTCTTTTTCATTGCGGCGAGCTTATATGCGTTGTTTTTGGATGCGGCTTTTAGTACGTCAACGACCGTGCAGGCGATCTTTATCATGATAATTATGCTCCCCATCGCAATAATAGCCCACAATGCCAACGACGAATTTGCCGCCGATGAGACCGTATATCTACCACAAAGAGTACTAAAGTCGCAAGAGAAAATCAGCGAGCTAGCCGCAGACGAGACGACTAATGGGCAAAATTTAAGCCAAGTGCAAGCCGCCCAAAGCGAAGCGGCTGAATCCGAGCGCAAATTTGAGGGCGCGAGCCATGAAACCGAGCCAGGCCAAAGCGACGAGGATGCCGAAGCGCTCGAATACGGCAAAGCTCTAGCTCAAATCCCCGAAAATTTAAAGCGCAGATATCAGATTCATCTTTTAGTTAGATTTGCCTTCGTGAGCTTTGCGGCGATGGCTTTTTTGATTTTGTTTTCATCTAATGTTGATAAATTATACTGGGCATTCATAGTTAGCGCCATTTGCGTAGGCGTATTTTTTATTTCGGAGCGCAGGTATAGCAAAACTTTTCGTCGAAAATCCCGAAAAAAGCAATACGATTTTCGCGATAGAAAATTTTGCGATCATGACGCTGGTTTTGTATTATCCAGTGGGTTCGTTGTTTTTGGAAGGCAAGGCTGTTCATAGAGACACATCGGCATTAGTTTTTGTCTATCTATATATACCGCTGATACCGATACTGTTGATAACGACCGTTGTTTGTTTGGCTCGTAACTTAAGCTTTTATAAGGAAATAAAAGAGTGAAATTTAAAAATGGGGTCAAATCTGACGTTAAAATTTGCGAATAAAATAGAAATAGAGTAGGGCGGCTAAATTAACCGCCCGAATTTAATGCAAATTTGAGCCCTAAGCCGCGTCAAATTTGCCGTCTAAAGCAAATCAGATAGGTAGGACGCGGATATTTGGGCTGAGGTTTTCTTGAAGCACGTTTTCGATCGCGTATAGCGTGCCGGTCGCACCGCTCGCGCAGCCGCTGCAAGCACCCATATATCTTATATAGACGTCAAATTTACCCTCGGCGTCTTTTTGCAAATCGAGGATTTCCATATTACCGCCATCCATCATCAGCATCGGGCGAACATCTCTATCTATGACGCTCTCGATGGCTTTTAGCTGGCCCACGACGGTCATATTTTCAAAGCTCACGTCGTCAAATTTGCCCGCAGCCTGCGCGTCGATGAGGGCTTGCTTTTTCTCCTGTTCCATCTCGGCTCTGGTGTCTGCGAGGATGTCCACGAGATAATACTCGCGCTTTTCGTGTCCGCCCGGGCGCACGCAGGATTTGCAAAAGGCACCTGCTTTGGTGTATTGCGTGATCTCCTCGACCGTGTGTAGGTCGTTTAGGCGGATGACCTCTTTGATCGTGCCTAGGCTCACGCGTGCGCACTCGCACACGATGATCTCGTCCTCGAAATGCTCAGGATCCACGCCCTTGTACTGCGCTGCGGCGGCCTTGATGACGTCGTAGGCCATGACCGAACAGTGCATCTTTTGCGGCGGGACGGCTGGGACGTCTGGTGTGTCGCGCATGGCTTTTTCCACGTCGATGTTGGTGATTTTGACCGCTTCATCCACGGTCTTACCGATGCAAAGCTCGGCCATCGTATCGGAGCTCGCCACAGCCGTGCCGCAGCCAAAGCTTTTAAATTTAGCGTCCATGATACGGTCGGTTTTCTCGTCCACGAGCCAGTATAGCCTCACCGCGTCGCCGCAACTCTCTGCGCCAAAGTCCGCCACGATGAGCTTGCCACCTCTTGCTTTTGCCTCGTCCTCGGTGATCTCGCCCATAAATTTTGGGTTGTTCATGCGGTTTTGGACGTTTTGGGAGTATTCGTCCCAAATGGAACCGCCTATCAAATTATTTTTTGCCATTTTATTTCCTTTTTAGAGGCGTTGTCTCGTGAGCGTCTTTGAATGAGCTTGCAAAAATATCGCTGCGGCAACCTATTTTGGTTAGCCTTGCTCATTTTTGCTTCACAACATTCAAATCCATCTCGCGATACTGCCGCCCGCTTCCTTTTAAATTTAACTCAAATTTGGGCTTATAAAGCTCAAATTTCAATTAAATTTAATCTTAAATTTGAACACAAAACATTCAGGCGAAGTATTTTATAGAAACATTTTGCTTCGCAAAAACGCTACGCTTGTTTTGAGATGA
>CALISV010000388.1 GCA_938041615.1 uncultured Campylobacter sp.
TTTACAACGGCAAAAAGAGCGGCAAAAACAAAGTCGTCGCGCAGACTTTTGACGACAAGATGTCGTAAATTTACTTGTTGATTTGAGTTAAATTTTAGCGCGCAAAGTTAAATTTGACGATTTTAAATTTGAGAGTTGAAGGCAAAAATCCTTGCGTTCAAAAGCTGCCTTGAAATTCTTTCGTAACTGCTCAAATTTGTTCAAATTTGAGTTAAGACCGTAAAATTTCGCTAAAATCCCTCATAAAATCCACGCAATCAAAGGTCTCAACTAAAAGGCAAAAATCAAAATGCAAATCGCAAAAATCCGCGCCAAAAATATCCTCTCGCGCTCCAAAATCGGCAGCGGCGGCTACGCGATCAACCCATACGTAGGCTGCCCGCACGGCTGCATCTACTGCTACGCCGAGTTTATGCGCGGCGTCACGAGGCACGAGGAGGCGTGGGGCGAGTTTTTGGACGTGAAGGATTTTGATACGGCGAGCCTAGTTAAATTTGCCGCTTCGCACGGCGGCGAGCGCGTATTTATGAGCTCAGTCACCGACTGCTACAATCCGTACGAGGCGAGGTTTGGAGCTACGAGAAAAATCCTTGAAGCGCTGGCCAGCTCAGATACAAACCTGCAAATTTTAACCAAATCAAGCCTCGTGACGCGCGACTTAGATCTGCTGCAAACTATGCCAAACGTCCGCGTAGGCGTGAGTTTGAGCGTGATAGACGAAAGCTTGCGCCGTATGCTCGAGTCTCGCGTGAGCTCCGTAGCCGCAAGGATCGCGGCGATAAAAAAGCTGCGCGCCGCGGGAGTGAAAACCTATATATTCGTCGCGCCGATTTTTCCGCAGATCACGCCCGTTTTTGATATCATATCCCGCTATGGCGACGCGGCGGATGAAATTTGGTTTGATAGGCTAAATCTCTATCCAAATTTTAGGGATAAAATTTTAGCTTTCATTGGGCGAAATTTCCCCGCGCTTTTGCCGCTTTATAAGCAAATTTATCTATTCGGAGATGACGGCTATTTCGAGCGGCTAGCTGGGGAGATCAGGCTAGTGGTGTGGGAGAAATTTGGAAGCGAGAGCGGCGAGAAGGTTAGGATATTTTTTGGGCGGAGAAAGTCCGACGCAGATAAATTTGAAAGGCGAAAATGAACGTAATTTTACGGCTTTGTATCGTGCTTTGCGTGTTATATGTCGCGGTTTTGGCGCTGCTTTATTTTTTTCAAGAGAGGCTGATATTTTTCCCGAGCAAGCTTGAGCCAAACCATGATTTTAGCTTTGACCAGCCGTTTGAGGAGATAAGACTAGACGCAGAGGGCACGTGGATAAGCGGGCTTAAGTTTTTAGCGCAGAGTAGGGACGGCAGGCAAATTTACGGCGACGCGCATGATGTGAACGGCGAACGAAAAGCGAAAAACGGCGCGGTGATATTTTTCCACGGCAATGCGGGCAATCTGCAAGGCTGGGGCAAGTACGCGCAGTATTTTACGGATTTGGGCTATGATTTTTATCTGTTTGACTACCGAGGCTACGGCAAGAGCGGCGGTGAGATAGGCTCGCAGGAGCAGCTTTATGCGGATGCGGACTTGATGATGGAGTCGGTTTTGCGGGAGTATGACGCGGGCGAGGTTGCGGCGCTGGGCTACTCGGTGGGTAGCGGGCTAGCGGCACGCGCGGCGCAAAAATACGGCGCTAAGCGGCTGATTTTAATCGCGCCGTATTTTAGCCTAGAGGAGCTAGCGCGGGAGAAAATGCCGTTCGTGCCGAAGTTTTTAATCAAATACAAAATCCCTACGTTTGAGTTTGTCGGCAGTTTTGGCGGGCCGGTGACGATATTTCACGGTGAGCATGACGAGCTAATCGGCGTGGATAACTCGCGCAGGTTGCTTAAATTTCTAAAGCCCGGAGATAAAATTTACGAACTAAATGCCGGACACAACGATATCCTAGGCTTAAGCGAGCTTTGGGAAAAATTAGGAGAGAAGCTAGGCGAGTAGGGTGAGCCTGCGGCGGTAAATTTGATGAAATAGACTGGAGTTTGGCCGTTTAACGGTGAATTTGCTCGCTCAGGCTATCCTTGTCCTTGCAGCGCAACGGCTAAATATTGGCGAGCAAGGAAACAAATAAAAAATCCTAAATATATTTGGAAGCTTAAAAGACGAGGCTAAACTCGCCGCGTGGGCGATGGCGGCAAATATTTTCGTTAAATTTATATAAGCCGTGCGGTGTGGTGAATTTAACCAAATCGCAACAGCGGCCTAAAATCAAGACGATAAATATTAAATTTTACCGCATA
>CALISV010000389.1 GCA_938041615.1 uncultured Campylobacter sp.
TGTGGCTACATTATAACTATAGGCCTTGGGATGGCGGCAGATATGATAAAGACGAAACGGATAAAGTCTTGCTTGCAAAAAATGTAACCAGGTTTAACTTCACCGAAGCGAGTGGCGTTATCGTAATGAAACTATGCATAAGAGATGCCGGCAAATCTCTTGGCCAAAATAAAGCTGAAACTACGGTATGTAAAACAAAGGCGGTGTATTAATGAAAAAAGGGTTTAGTTTAATTACGGCGATAATTTTTATGGTTTTGATAGCAACCTTGTCTTTATTTTCTTTAAATATTTCATCCCTAACCGCAAAACAAACAACGGATGTTTTTTTAAGAGAACAAGCTGAGCTTTTAGCGCAAAGCGCCACCGAACTAGCCATATTAGACTTGCTAGGAAGAGATTTTAGTGCAAAATGCCCTACAGGGAAAGATGCAGAAATATTTTCCTCCTACTTTCCTGGCAACGAAAAAGAAAATTCATTGTTTGAAGTAAATGTAAAAGTAGAAAGAATTTTTGGTAAACTTGGCACATGCACTGGAGCAAACGTAACAACTATAAGCACACCTGAATCAATTGGAACAGTAATTCTAAACACAACAGTTGAAAGCATTAAAGACAACAGAAGTATACCACCAATAAGAATTCACAGACGCACGATTCAGAAGCTCTAAAATAATACTTTATATGCTATAATATTAGCACTTTAACGTAAAGGAGAGATGATGAATCTAAGCATCGTAGGTAAACAATTTGACCTAACAGACCCAATCAAACAACATATAGAAAACGCATTTGATGCGCTTAACAAATACGGACTGGATATTATTTCGGGTCGTTGCGTAGTTTCTGCGGACGAAAAAAACGGCAAAAAAGGTTTTAGCGTAGAATTTGCGCTAAATTTGGCAAAAAAAGACACGATCGTAATCCGCCACAAAGATAAAGATCTATACGCTGCAGTCGATCTTGCGCTTGAGCGCGCGTCAAAGGTGCTTCGCCGCGAGCACGACAAAAATACCACCGTCAAAAACAAAGACGACGGCAAAGCCGTTAGAGCCTCGATCGCAGACGAGCAGACGAGTGACAGCGAAGTAGATGAGATAATCCCTATGGAGCTTGAGCTATATAAACCACTAGAGATCGAGGAAGCTATGCAAAAGCTAAAAGATAGCGATGCACAGTTTTACGTATTTAACGATATGGATGCCAAAATGCGCGTGATCTACAAGCGCTCTGACGGCAAATTCGGACTTTATTAATCAAATTTAGGCGAGATAAACTCTCGCCTTTTTACTTTCACATCCACAAAACCACTAATCAAATTTCAATCATTTATTACCTACTTTGCGACGCATTGCTTAAATTTTAATGATAAGCAAATTTGTGCAACAGCGATAGGTAGTTTTAAATACAAGTTTGAAAAGCTATTTTTAAACTTGATGATTGTAAGAGAAAATAGCCACTTTATGTGAAATTTTTTTCATCAACCAAAAACCCTATAGGCAACCACGCTCAAAACATGCAAATTTAGCCTCGTCAAGCTTCTAAGACTTTAATCACTAGGCATCAAGCCCAAATTTCGCCGCCAGCTTGCCGAGACTTAAAACTACGCCAAATTTATACGATACCTAAAACCGTGCCCAGCATTGACGGATTTTTATTTTGCAAAGATTGCTGTTTTTCTAGCAAGGAGTTACTTTGCAAGCTGGCTCGTAGCTCCTTTTCATATTTGGTCAAAAGATCATCCAGTATGGTTTCAAGCTCATCTCTTAGGCTTTTTTTCATATCGGTATTTAGTCCTAGAGCCTCCATCAGCTCCTCTTTTTTGACTCTTAGTTTTTCCTGTATTTTTTGTTCGTTCATCTGCGATAAAAATCCTGCTGCGCCAAGCTCCGTAAGAGTCTTTTTAAAACCTTCCACATCAGGCTCTTTGGCGGTTTTTATCGGCTCAACGGCTTTTTTGAGCTCTTTTTCAAAGTCGGCGCCTTTTACCGCCTTTGCAGTCTTTTCTATGGCTTTTTGCGCAAGCTCGGCCAAAATCTTTTGGATAAATTTTTGCTCTTCGATCGTCATTTTGCATCCTTTATAAAAGATACGTTATCGTAAGCAAATTTTATTCCTTAGCTTTGTTTGCGATAAATTTAGCAAATTTATCATCGTCGTTTGGGCAGGCTACAACGTCGTAAAAATCAAATTTTAGCTCGTCTGCGATATGGCGAAATTCCTTTGATAGCTCAAAAACAGTTTCAGAGTTATCGATACAAAACGAAATCGGATAAACGAGTGCTTTTTTGTCTTTTATCTCGGCTAGCGCTTGATTTAGCGAGGGTTCGAGCCATTTTACAGGGCCAAGCTTTGACTGGTATGCGAGCAAAATTTGCTTAAATTTAACCCCTCGCTTCTCCAAAATTTCGGTTAAAATTTGAACGTGCCGCTCGACGTGCTCCTCGTAGATATCGCCCGCATCGATCATCTTTTGCGGTAAAGAGTGCGCCGAAAATACCAGCGTTATCTCGCCTGAGTTTAGATTACGCGCAGCTTTTTCGATGTCGTCTATGATGATCTCGTTATATCTCTCATCCTCAAAAAACGGCTCGATGATTTTTACTTTCGCCTTTAAATTTAGCTCGGCTTGCGCCTTTTCAAAGTCGCTTATACTAGACGTTACGGTCGTAAACGAGTGGTGCGGGTAGAGAGGAAAAACAACGATCTCAGAGGCCTCCGTAAACTCGGCCAAAACATCTTTTGCAAAAGGCGGCGTGTAGTTCATAGCAAAGGCTACCGCCGTATCATCGTCTAAAAAATGCGAAATTTTACCGCATAGTTTCGCCGTAAGCTCGCAGATAGGCGACTTGCTGCCGATTTGACGGTAGTTATTTTGCGCGGTTTTTAGGCGCGATTTGGTTATCATAAACGCAACAAATTTGCGCAAAAACGGGCTTTTTATCCCCAGGATATACGGGTCGTTAAACATATTTTTTAAGAATACCTCAACCTCGCTAAGGTCGTTTGGTCCGCCCATATTTAGCAGTAAAATTAGCCTCATTCGCAAACCTCCTGAGCCTTTAGTGTGTCTTCGAGCGTACTTAGATCGCTTTTTGCGCCGCAACATGCCTGATAAAACTCGTTTAGTAACGCTTTAATCGGCGAAACGTCGCCATAAACCTTTAAATTTTGCTGCCCGTCAAGCGTGTATTTGTTTAGCTTAAGGCCCAGCATATCGCCGAAATACACGCCCCCGTTCGCGGCAAATTCGATCGTAAAGCGTTCTGCTTTAAAGCGCTTTGAGTTGTGGATACTAGCTAGCGTCTGGTTTTTAAATTTAAGCTGAAAAAGCGAGTCTGTTTCGCTTCTTTTGTCGTCGTTTTGGATTGAAACTTTATTGCTAAAGATTATCTCGCTACCCGTTATAAACCTTGCAACATCGATGTTTTGTAAAATTTCAAGCTGCAAATTTACGCCCCTACTAAACCCTCGAGCGATATTTATCGAAAAAGCTTCCTTCTCTTTGGCAAGCTCTTTTTTTACCGAGGCGATTACGGGATTAAACCTATCGATAAAACCCATGTAAGCGCTGATATTTTGGGATTTAAAGCAGTATTTTAGCTCCCTTATCTCGCCTGATTTGCAAAGCCAAGGATCAAGCATGATAAATTTTATAAAATTTAGGCATTTAGGTATCAAATTTAGATATTTGTGCGTATCAGTGACGATAAGAGCGTCGATGCGCACGGAGTCCAAAAGGTCGTTTATATTATCGTAAAAAGGAATCCGTCCGCAAATTTCGCTATTTTTAACGCCGTCAAAAATCGCCGCCAGTTCAAAGTGTTCCGAGCGACGAAGCTCGTTATAGTAGTGCTTCGCGTCGTTTCCAAAACCTATTATCGCAACTCGTTTTTTCATAATCTTTTTCCAAAATTTAATGTTTTTAGACAATTATAGTAAAAAATAGTAATTAAACGGATAATGCGAGCGATTTTTAAATTTTACCGACGCCTTTTTATAGCGGGCCTCAAACAAGTTTTATTAAATTTATGCTAAAATCAGCCCTATTTTAAAACTTTAATCAGGAAAAAAACGATGGATATTAGAGAAGCTTATTTAAATTTTTTTGCAAGCAAAGGTCATGAGATCATTCCGTCTGCGCCGCTAGTGCCAAACGACGCTACGCTGCTTTTTACAAACGCCGGTATGGTGCCGTTTAAGAGCATTTTCACCGGCGAAGTGCCGCGCCCTACTCCGCCGATCCGCACGAGCTGTCAGACCTGCATCCGCGCAGGCGGCAAGCACAACGACCTAGATAACGTCGGCTACACCGCGCGCCATCACACGTTTTTTGAAATGCTGGGCAACTTCAGCTTCGGCGAGTACTTCAAAAAAGACGCGATCGCGTATGCGTGGGAGTTCGTCACGCAGGTGCTAAAACTACCAAAAGACCGCCTCTACGTCACCGTTCACGAGAGCGACGACGAGGCGTTTGCGCTATGGGAGCAGCACATCGCAAAGGAGCGCATTTATAGATTCGGCGATCACGATAACTTCTGGCAGATGGGCGATACGGGGCCTTGCGGACCGTGCTCGGAGATCTTTTATGACCAAGGCGGCGAGCACTTTAACACGCCTGAGGACTACATGGGCGGCGACGGCGATAGGTTTCTTGAAATTTGGAACCTGGTTTTCATGCAGTACGAGCGCAGCAGCGACGGCAAGCTGACCCCGCTACCAAAGCCTAGCATCGACACTGGCATGGGTCTTGAGCGCGTCACGGCGATAATGGAAGGCAAATTTAGCAACTACGACAGCTCGCTTTTTATGCCTCTTATCGAAGAAGTCGCAAAGCTTTGCGGCAAGCCTTACGCTTACGAGAGCGGCGCTAGCTACCGCGTCATCAGCGACCACATCCGCTCGGTAACTTTCCTGTTAGCTCAAGGCACTACATTTGACAAAGAGGGCCGCGGCTACGTGCTTCGCCGTATCCTACGCCGCGCGATCAGACACGGATATTTGCTAGGTATAAAAGAGCCGTTTATGTACCGTCTCGTCGATAAAGTCTGCGAGCTAATGGGCGGCCACTACGCCTACCTAAACGAGAAAAAAGCGGCGGTAAAAGAGCAAATCAGACTCGAAGAAGAGAGGTTTTTAGCCACGATCGCAAGCGGACTCGAGCTTTTTGAGAGCGAGCTAGCGCGCACGAAAGATATTTTTAGTGGCGAAGCTGCATTTAAGCTTTACGATACATTCGGCTTCCCGCTAGACCTCACGGCCGATATGCTACGCGAAAAAGGACTTAAAGTCGATGAAGTAAAATTTGACGAGCTAATGAGCGAGCAAAAAGCGCGCGCTAAGGCTGCTTGGAAAGGCAGCGGCGACAAGAGCGCAAAGGGCGACTTTAAGGCGCTTTTAGAAAAATTTGGTGAAAACAAATTTAGCGGCTACGAGGAGCTTGAGCGCACGAGCAAGGTTTTAGCGCTACTTGACGAGGATTTTAAAGAAACTCAAATTTTAAAAGCGGGCGAGCAAGGCTGGGCGATGTTTGACGTGACGCCTTTTTACGCACAAAGCGGCGGCCAGACAGGTGACAGCGGCGAGATCGCGGGCGCGGCCGACATACTAGATACGCAGAAGTTTTTCGGGCTAAATTTATCAAACGTCGCGGTTAAAAAAGAGCTTAAAATCGGCGACGCCGTGAAGCTAAAAGTAAGCGAGCAAAGAGCCGAGATCGCGCGCCACCACAGCGCCACGCACCTACTCCATGCCGCACTTAGAAGCGTGCTGGGAACGCATATCGCGCAGGCTGGATCTAGCGTAGAGGCAAACAGACTCAGGTTTGACTTCTCGCATCCAAAGGCAGTGACGGCGGATGAGCTAACAAAGATCGAAAATTTCGTCAATGCGGCGATTAGCGAAAATATAGAGGCAAAAACGGAGATAATGGACATCGAGGAAGCTAAAAATAGTGGCGCGATCGCTCTTTTTGGCGAAAAATACGCCGACAATGTACGCGTACTAAGCTTCGGCGAGGTCAGCAAGGAGCTTTGCGGCGGTACGCATGTGGCAAATTTAAGCCAGATCGGCGCGTTTTTCATCACTAAAGAAGGCGGCGTGAGCGCGGGCGTGCGTAGGATCGAGGCCGTGTGCTCCAAAGCTGCGCTAAATCTAGCAAAAGCCTGGCGCGGCGAGATCGAAGAGCTAAAAACAGAGCTAAAAAGCGCCGAACCGATGAATGCGGTAAAAAAACTAAAAGCCGAGATAAAAAGCCTAAAAGATAAAACCAAGCAGGCAAAAGACGCACACGCACTGGCGGTAGTGAACGTAAACGAGACCAAGCTTTGCGTCGCTGTGATTGACAGCGGCGACATAAAGGCGACCATAGACGAGTTTAAAAACGAGAACGAAAAGGCGGCGATCCTGCTCGTGCAAGTAAATGAAGATGGCAAAATCGCTCTGGCTGCCGGCGTGAAAAATGCGGCTTTAAAAGCGGGCGAATGGGTCAAATTTACGGCTCAAATTTTAGGCGGAAACGGCGGCGGCAAGGATGATTTTGCCACCGCAGGCGGTAAAAACGTACTAGCGATAGAGGATGCGATCAGGCAGGCGTTTGAGTTTGCTAAAATCAAGCTGGAAAAATAAGCTTGGCGTCGGTCAAATTTAAGAAAATCGCTTAAATTTGACCGCGGTTTTTGCGGTGTAAAATTTAAAAGCGAATTTGAAGATAAATTTAGGGCCGGCTAAACCGGGATAAATTTAAAAACCGGGC
>CALISV010000390.1 GCA_938041615.1 uncultured Campylobacter sp.
TGGATTTGAATGTTGTGCAGAAATTTTAAGTCAAGGCTAGACAAGTAGTCTGCCGAGCTAAATTTTATCAAACTCCGCAAAAAGCGCTCGCGAGACAAGCCGCAGCAAGGCAAATTTACAGCCTTACTATCTGCGCTCCAAATCCCCCCTGCCCCGCCGGCGCGTCGAAAAACTCCTTCACGCTCGGATGTTCGCGCAAGAAATTTTTGACTGCGTAGGCAAGCTTGCCCGTGCCGATGCCGTGATACACCTGCACCTCGTCAAAGCCCATCACTAGGCTATCTGAGATAAATTTATCCAGCTTTTGTACCGCTTCGTCCGCACGCAGGCCATGTAGATCAAGCGTGACGCTAGCGTTTTGCGGCTTTTGCACGCTTAGATTTATGCCTGATTTTTTCGGAGGTACGGGCGTTTCGCCGCTTATTTTTAGCTGATTTATCGGCACGCGCATGCTCACGTTATCGGTTTGTATCACGGCATCGTTTTTGCTAAGGCTTACTACGACGCCCTTTATCTTGCCGTATTTGACGCGGTCGCCGACTTTTAGCTGGGGCGGGGCGGAGATTTCTGGTTTTTGCACGGCGCGTTTGGCCTCGTTTGCACGGTTTAGGGCACGCTGTTTTTCCCTTGTGTCGTCTAAATTTATCGCGCGTCTAGCCTCGTTTATCGCCTTAAAATACTCCCGCTCCAGCCGCGTTATTACCTCGTGCTGCTCAGCCTCGGCGCGCTCTTTTTGTTCTTTTAAATTTTCGATTAGCGAGTCTAGCTTTTGCTCTTTTTTCTCGGCGCTTTCGAGCTTTTCTTTGAGCTGCACTTCTAAATTTAACGTCTTTGTGATGATTTCGTTTAGATTTTCTTTATCCTCGCCGTAGATTTTCTTTGCCTGCGCGACCAAATTTGCCGCGATGCCGTATCTAGCCGCGG
Organism: uncultured Campylobacter sp.; assembly: GCA_938041615.1. Classification (GTDB taxonomy): domain Bacteria; phylum Campylobacterota; class Campylobacteria; order Campylobacterales; family Campylobacteraceae; genus Campylobacter_A. The sequence goes on from CALISV010000390.1 coordinate 925, forward strand.
TCTCAAAGGCGTATGATTTACCGATCGTACCCTTTAAAAACTCAAATTTAGGCCGCGAGTTTTCCTCGTCGTATAGCGCGGCAACCAGCTCGACTTCGGGATTTTTGGCTAACAACATAGCAAGGCGCTTGTGGTGGGTGGTGATGATCATCTTTATATCCTGACCCATCAGCCGCTCGATCATCACGCCATACAGGCTCGCCGCCTCCTCAAAATCCGTTCCCAGCTCGATCTCATCGACTCCGATGAGTAGATTTTTTTTCGTAAAAAGCTTGGAAAAATGCACCATACGCCCGGCAAAGGTCGAGATGTCGTTTTTCACGTTTTGCGGATCCTCGATGATAGCGTCAAATTCTTTAAAATTTCCGATCTGCGATTTTTGCGCGTTTATGCGCATCGGAAGTAGGTATTTAGCTAGAAAGGCTGCGGCTATCAGCGATTTTAGCAGCATCGATTTACCGCCTGCGTTTACGCCCGTGATTAGCAGTACCTTTTTGCTAAAGTCGATGCTGATGCTTTTTGGATTTTTTAGCGCGGGATGAGCAAAATTTGCCAGCTTTAAATTTGACCCGCCGCTTGGCAGCACGAACTCAAAATCCGCGCTTTTAGCCATAAAAACCCGCGCGCAGTAGGCGTCAAATACGTCAAACGCGCTGTTTATAAATTTTAAAAACAGGAGGCCCTTGTGCATCGCGGAGCTAAAAATTTTGCAGTGCTCATAGACGATTTCCTCTTTTTTATCCAGCAGCTCGCTTTGCTCTTTTTTGAGTTTTTGGATGTTTTCGGGCGCGACGTAGAAGTATCCGCCAGAGCTTCTAGCTACGACCGTGCCCTTTAGCACGTGGTTAAACCCGCCTCGCACGAGCAGCGCCTCGACGGAGCTAATATAGTGCACCTGCGTATCGACGAGGTAGGGAGTGATGGATTTTGAGTAGATGAGGCGGCGTAGATCGGCGTCTATTTGCGCTTTTTTGGCGTTAAAGGCGTCTCTGATACCGCCTAGACGCTCGTCTACCTCGTCTTTTAGTTCGCCGTTTTTGTCAAATGAGTTTGCGAGCTTTAACATCGGCTGCGGGATCTCGATTTTAGCGAGCCACTCGCCCAGTTTGCCTTCAAATTTAAGCGTTTTTAGGTAGGTAAAGTAGCTAATAATCTTAGCAAACTCAAAAATCTCGCTCACATGCAGCGTCGCTTGCTTGCTAAGGCGAATGAGCGCGTCGTCTAGATTTTGAGCGGACGAGGGCGGATCAAACTGCTTTTGCGAGAGTTCTAAAATTTTCTCGTAATGCAACCTGCTGTCGCCCGCCATAAAAAGCGGCTTTGGGCGCGCCAGAAAGGAGTTAAATCGCTCCATATAGCCTTGCAGGTCTAAAATTTTTATAAGTCGCTCAAAGCCTTCCGCGTTTGTAAATTCTTTTTGCTCTCGGTGCGCCACGGTGTCTGAAATATCGCCGTTTCTTTGCTCGCGCGAGACGTTATTTTCGTGCCCGTTTGCCCCCCAAACGCCGCCTTGGGTCAAATTTTGATTATCTTTAAAATTTCGCAATTATTCGCCTTTAAATTCGCAACCATCAAGCGCGATCTTGACGCTGTTTAGCTCCTTTGCCGCGCGTTTTGCGACAAAGGAGGACGTACCAAACTCATAGTTAAATTTAGTGTTATTTACGTCGAAATTCCCGCATTTTAGGGTTTTGCCTTGGTTAAAAAGCGCGACTAGCTCTAGCCTTTTATTCTGCTCGCTTTCTAGCCTGGTCTCGTAAAAATATAGCGCCGCCGCGACAAAAATAACCGAAAAAGTGATGATAAATTTCGCCTTTTTGCTTAGCTTTTCGTCGCTCACGCTAAATATCGCAATCGCGGCAAGCACGCCTAAAAGTACGATTATGACCCTCATACGTCGCCTCGAAGCTGATATGTGATGTCGCCCGCGCCAAAGCCGATCACTAGGCCGTCATCGAGCAGGTTTTTTACGCCGAACTCGTCCGTAAAAGCGATCCCCTCGCCCTCGCGCGCGACTTTTTGCGTCATCACGGGATTGTAGCGTTTAAACTCCTCTTTTAAATTTATATCTATCGGCGTCTCGCCCGCTGCATAAACAGGCAGGATAACTAGCTCGTCTATACCCTCGAAGCACTCCTTAAAGCCCTGCAAATTTGCGCTCAGACGCGTAAATCTGTGCGGCTGAAAGATCGCCGTGATCTTTGTGATGCCTAGTAGTTTGGCGTACTCAAAGACTGATTGCAAAGTGGCCTTGATCTCGGTCGGATGGTGCGCGTAGTCGTCGATGAGTACGAATTTGCGGCTCGCGGTAAGGATATCAAAGCGCTTTTTGATACCTTTAAAATTTAGCAAATTTTGCCTGATTTGCGCTAGGGACGTTTCATTTAGCGCAGCCAAGATCGCAAGCGACGCGTCCACGGCGATGTGCTCGCCCATGCCCAGCACTTCAAATTTGCCTAAATTTTTTAGATTAAACGCGGTATAAGGCACGAAATCGCGTACGATCATACTAAGCTCGGTGATATCGGTGCTCGGATAAAGGCGCACGGCATCGAGCTTTAGCGTGCCCAAGAACTCGTCCTCGGCGTTTATCACGCGCACCTTGGCTCGTTCCAAAAATCCTCGATACGCCGCGTGAAATTTTTCCAAATCATAGCCGTAGTGCTCCATATGCTCGGGCTCGGCGTTGGTCACGACGGCTAGATACGGGTTTGAGTTAAGAAAGCTGCTGTCGCTCTCGTCGGCTTCGAAAATGACGTTGTCACAGGGCTCGTATTTCATATTTGAGCCAAACTGCTTAGCTATCGCGCCGATGATGACCGAGCCCTCCACGAGACTAGAGAGCATAGCAGAGGTCGTGCTTTTGCCGTGTGCGCCCGCTACCGAAAACACGCGCTTGCCCTCTAGCACCATCGGCAGCGCCTCTTTGCGCGATAGACACTGCAGCCCTTTGCTGCGCGCTTCGACGAGCTCGATGTTATCCGGTTTTATCGCGGCCGAGTAGATGACGAAGTCCTGATCCTTGATCGCGGCTTTGCTGTGCGGCGTGATGACGTCGATACCCTGCGCAGCTAGCTCGCGCGTGGTCGGGCTTTCCTTGATGTCGCTACCGCTGATTATGAAGCCTTTTTCGTGCAAAAAGCGCGCGATCGCCGAGATGCCGATACCGCCGATACCGATGAAATGGACCTTTTTGCGCTCGAAGTTTTGCTCCCTTGTGCGAGCTCTTTCGTCGGCATGGATCGCTTGTCCGCTTAAATTTGACTGCGCTAAATTCTCGCGACCGAAATTTGACGCGCCGCCCGCCTCTAACGTGC
>CALISV010000391.1 GCA_938041615.1 uncultured Campylobacter sp.
GCAACAAGCTACCAAATCCCACTATGCTTTTCGTCCATCTTTCGATTATTACGATTTTGCTGTCGTTTGTGCTAGAGAGGCTTGGCGTCGGAGTTAGCTATCAGGCTATCAAAGACGGTCAGATCTCGCAGCTAAGCGCAAACGTCGTAAATTTACTCTCGGCTGATAGTATCAGAACCTTTGTTTCATCCGTGCTTAAAAACTTCACCGGTTTTTATCCTCTTGGCGTGGTTTTTGCGATCATTTTAGGTATCGGCGTGGCGGATAAGGCCGGGCTTTTATCGGCGCTGGTTAAAAAAATCGCTCTAAAATCGTCTAAAAAATGGGTAACTCCTATCGTGATCTTTTTGGGCGTAATGTCAAATGTCGCCTCCTCAGTCGGCTACGTCGTACTGATACCGCTCGGGGCTATTTTGTTTGCGGGCTTTGGACGCCATCCTATCGCGGGGCTGGCGGCGGCTTTTGCGGGCGTTAGCGGTGGCTGGTCGGCAAATCTGCTAATCGGCACGAACGATCCGATGTTTGCGGCGTTTTCTACGCAGGCAGCTAGCGTGCTAAATCCCGACTATGTCGTTTTGGCTACGGCAAATTGGTACTTTATGATAGCTTCTACCTTTTTGATCGTGATCGTGGGCTCTTTCGTGACCGATAGGATCGTCGAGCCTAGGCTGGGTAAATTTAGCTTTGAGGGCGCGTTAAATTTAAGCGAGCGCGACCAGATCAGCGCGGAGCAAAAACGCGGGCTAAAATTTGCACTCATCGCGACGGTTGTTTTCTCGGTCCTTTTGTTGGCGGCGCTTTTACCGTCAAATTCGCTCTTTGGTGCAAAAGAGGGCGAGAGCTTTACGAAGTCCGTTTTCATGCACTCTATCATCATTTTTATGATGCTATTTTTTATAGTAGCGGGCGCAGCATACGGAGCTGGAGCGGGGACGATAAAAAACAGCGGCGACGCGGTCAAATTTATGGAGCAAGCCGTCGCCGAGCTATCGGGATTTTTAGTTTTGATATTTTTCGCGGCTCAGTTTACATATCTCTTTAACGCCTCAAACATCGGGCTGGTGCTGTCGATAAAGGGCTCGGTTTTCTTAAAAGATATTGGACTAACGGGGCTTAGCCTCATTATCGTTTTTATAGTCGTGATAGCGTTTATAAATTTATTTATCGCCGTGGATTCGGCCAAATGGGCGATGATGGCGCCTATTTTCGTGCCTATGTTTATGAATCTAGGCCTCTCTCCCGAACTAACGCAGGCTGCGTTTAGGATAGGCGACTCGACGACAAATATCATCACGCCTTTGATGCCGTTTTTCGTGCTGATAGTGGCGTTTATGCAGCGCTACGACAGGGGGCTGAAAATCGGCTCGGTAGTCTCGATCATGCTGCCTTATACGGTCGCGTTTTTACTCTCGTGGGCGGCGCTGCTGTCGGTT
>CALISV010000392.1 GCA_938041615.1 uncultured Campylobacter sp.
CCCGTGTATTCAGCCATTCTTTGAGAGTGCGAGACGTAGGCTTTGTTAAATACGTTATAAACGCCCGCGTTTATCTCAAGTCCTTTAAATTTACCGCTGCTTGGCGCATAGGTGAGATAGATGTCGCTCACGGCGTAGCTCGGGATATGTACGGCAGCGTCGTTGCCAGCACTCGTCGTGTCTTTCGAGGCAAAATAAATAAGATTATAGCCCACGAGCGTATCGATAGCGTTTATCGAATACTCGGCGTTAAAGGTGTATTTGTCGCCTTGGTCGCGGTAGCCGATGATATTTGACGTGTAGTAGCCGCCGCTACCGTTACTCACGCGGTCTTTGTATCTTACTTTTTGATGAGTATAGCTGGCACCCAGGCTTAGCGCATCAAGGTTTAACCTCGCCAAAAGCTCGACGCCGTCGATATCCGCGCCGCCTGCGTTGATCCTATAAAGTACCGGATTTACACGCCCGCCTGCTGCGTTATTATCTACGATTAGATTTTTGTATTTGGTTTTAAAGTATTTAGCCACGAAGCTAACGTGTCCCGTTTCGCTAAACTCGCCCTTGTAGCGTCCGCCGATCTCGTAGCTATCGCCCGTAGTGGCCTTTAGATCAGGGTTTGCTCTGTATCCCAGCGCCGTACCCCTGCTAGAGCCGCTAGCTAGCATGGACTCCATAACGTCCGGTCCTCTAAACACCTTAGCGTAGCTAGCAAATACCCCAAGCCCTTTCATAAACTCGTAATCAAGCGCGAGAGCGGGCGTAAATTCGTCAAATTTGTATTTGTATCCGCCGATATTTGCGCCCGTGCCGTTATATGTCTTTAGCTCGTGGCGCTCGTATCTGATGCCAGGAGTCACGGTTAGGCCTGCAAATTTGATCGCGTCCTCTAAGTAAAACGAGTAGTTGTTTACTTTTTCGGGACGGTTGTTTTGCGGTTTATTGAAGTTTTCGCTATGGTAGTACTCCGCGCCGTATCTTAGCGTCTGCGTCACGTCGCCTGTTTCTACCACGGTTTTTGCTTTCGCGCTTAGGCCTCTAGTTTTTACGCCCCATTTGCTACCGTCGATCCTCTGATGCTTCGTATGATACGCCGTTACGTCGAGATTTAGCAGTTCGCTCGGCGTAAATTCGTACTTTAACGTCGTCGTGTCGCGCTCGTATTTGCGGTAGTCATCATTTGTATGCCAACTACCAAATTCTGCTCTTAAAGGATAAAGTCCCTTGTAGTGGTTGTGCTCGTGAGAGAGCGATATCCTGTGCGCGTCTAAAAAGCTATATCCGAGCTTAAAAAGATAGCTAAGGTCGTTGCCGTCGCCGCCGATTTTCTTACCGTTACCGCTCTTGCCGTAGTCGTAGCCTTTGTGATTTATCGCGGCTAAAAAGTCAAGTCCCTCGACGGGCGCGGTAAATACCGTGAGCCCTTGCGAAAATTCGTCGTTGTTTGAGGCGTAGCCCGTTTTGATTTTCGCGCCGATGATTTCGCCATCATCTAGCAGGTCTCTAGCGTCCACTGTCCTAAAAGCCACCGAGCCTCCAAGAGCTCCGGCGCCGTTTACTACAGAGCGCGAGCCAACCTCAACGTCGATGGCTTTGATCAGATCGGGGTCGATTAGTAGGTCTGCGTTGTGGTGAAAGGTATTTCCATTTTGTTTCGCGCCGTCGATCGTGATGTTTAGACCGCGGTCGCTCACGCCTCTCATGTAGATTTTTTGGTTCATGCCGTTCGTGCCGCCTACGTAAACGCCCGGGATATCGCGCATAACGTCTTTTAGTATGCCTGCGTTTCTCGTGCTTATTTTTACGTCGTCTACGCCGTAGCCGCCGCTAGTGCTGCTTACCTCTACGCCGCTTAGCGTTACGTTCTCGGCGGCATTTGCGCCGATAGCCAGAGCCGCTACGAAAGAAAATTTCGCAACATTGTTAAAACTCATTTTTTCTCCTCTTTAAATTTACGAAAATTTGCGCCGATTTAGAAAAATATTTAAATTTTGTTTTCTTTAATCCGCTCAGATTTTGAAAACGAATATTACAATTCTAAGACTAAATTTTAGATAAAATCATTTAAAATATTACTTGCTTATTCGTTATTGACAATAAATACCATAATCTGATATAATTGGCGCGCAAATTTTAGTAAGAAGGCATTAAATGGAATTTCTCAAACACAACGTCGATTACGTTATCATCGGTATTTTAGGGCTTATGAGCTTTGTCGTAGTATGGCTCACGATAGAGCGCTTGATCTTTTACGCAAACGTTAAATTTGAAAATTATAAGAATCAAGACGACTTTGAAGAGAGCGTAACTAGAAATTTAACAACGCTTTATATAGTTTATTCAAATGCGCCGTATATCGGGCTTTTGGGTACGGTCGCAGGCATCATGGTGACCTTTTACGACATGGGTATGAGCGGCGGCATCGACACTAAAAGCATCATGGTCGGCCTATCTCTCGCGCTAAAAGCAACCGCGCTAGGCCTCATCGTCGCGATACCGACGCTAATGATCTACAACGCGTTTATGAGAAAAGTGGACGTTTTAGTAAACCGCTACAAGGCTTCACGTGAGAATGCCTAAAAAAGAGGGATTAAACGTAATCCCGCTCATAGATATTATGCTCGTTTTGCTGGCCATCGTGCTTAGCGTTTCGACTTTTATCGCTCAGGGCCATATCAAAATCGACCTGCCAAACAGCGAAAGCGCGGAAAAAAAGCAAGATGAAAACGATAAAATTGCTGTTTTAATTAATAAAGATAATGAATTTTTTATAGGCGAAGATAAAATCGCTGAGGAAAATTTGAAAGAAAAGCTAAACGAGATAAAAAACGAAACGTTAATAGAACTTAAAAGCGATAAAGAGAGTAAATTTGACTCGTTTATCAAGGTTATCGACATACTAAAAGAAAAAAATCATGAAAACTTCGCTATCACGACAACAACTGAATAGACGCGCCAGCTTTACGGGGCTCGGCGTTTCTATCCTGTTGCACTCTATCCTCATCGGATCTTTTGTCAAATTTTACGAAGAACTAAAACCGATGCCGGAAGAAAAAAGCGTCAAGATAGCGCTAAATACCTTTACGCCAGCAGCAGCTCCGCTCCCGCCGGCACCTACCCCACCGGCCCCGCCGCCTCCGGCACCGCCTGCGCCTCCTCCGCCAGAACCTGTCGTCACTCCGCCGGAACCGCCAAAACCGGTTGAGCCGCCTAAGCCGATAGAAAAGCCAAAACCGGTGGAGAAACCAAAACCGATAGAAAAGCCGGTGGAAAAACCGAAGCCAAAACCTAAACCTACGCCAAAGCCGGTTAAAAAGCCTGAGCCTGAGCCGGAACCGCAAGTAGCGCAGGTAGCACCGCCTGCACAGCCGTCGCCGCCTACTCCTACGCCGCCCGCGGCACAGCCAAGCGGCGCTCCAAGCTCGAACGTAAAAACAAATTTACCGCCTAGCGGAGCGGAGACGGTCGGAGAGTTTAACTTCGCGACATCAGCCGGCGACGAGAGATTTTCTAAGATCCAAAAGGCGATACAAAAGCACCACAAATACCCTAAACGCGCGCAAAAAATGCGCCATCAAGGCGTCGTAGAGGTTAGCTTTTTGTATAAAAAAGACGGCACCGTCCGCGACGTAAAGGTGATAAAAAGCTCAGGCTTTGAGACGCTAGACGAGGCCGCGGTCGAGCTCATAAACCGCGCCGCACCTGATTTTCCGACGCTTGATCGCGACTACGTCATAAAAATCCCGGTTAGCTACAAACTCACGTAAATTTAAGCCGTTGTTTCGGCTTAAATTTATACTTTTATTCTGTAAATTTGACGCAACAAATCAAAAAATCAGCCACTATATTTATAAATTAGCACCGCTAAAATCTATCGCAATCAAATCAAATTTATCGCCGTAGCAGGGACGTAAATTTGCCAAATTTATAGCCCAAAAAATTTAAATAAATTTGCCAAACGGCTTGTTCAAGCGACCGATCAAATTTACTCAAAATTTAGCCGACGCAATTAGTTCAAATTTACGCCGAGCGATCTTGTAAATTTACTTAAACGCCCTTTTGTATGAGTTTTCTATCAGCTCAGCGCACCCTAGCTCACTCATCGCAGCCTGCGCGAAATTTGGATTTCGCAGCAGCTCTCTGCCGTAGGCCACCCCGTCGCAAACGCCACCTAGTAGCA
>CALISV010000393.1 GCA_938041615.1 uncultured Campylobacter sp.
GCAAAAACGTCTTTATCGGCTCGGACACGCAGCTAGTCGCTCCCGTAAAAGTTGGCGACGACGTGCTAATCGCCGCAGGAAGCACCATAACTAGCGACGTGCCAAGCGGCGCTCTAGCCATCAGCCGCACGAAGCAGGTAAATAAAGAAGGATTTTTTAATAAATTTTTTAACGACGCGAAAAGCGACGAAAATGCTAAAAAATAAAAAAATTTTGCTCGCCGTTTGCGGCAGTATCGCGTTTTATAAGGCTTATGAGATCTTATCAGCGCTAAAAAAAGAGGGTGCGGACGTGCGAGTTATGCTTAGCGAAGGAGCGCTCAAATTTTGCTCGGAAGCGGGCTTTGAGGCGCTGTGCGAGCATAAAATTTTAACCTCCCGCACGGAAAACTGGCAGGACGGCTTAAACCACATCGCCTACGCCAAAACCGATCTCATCTTGATCGCTCCAGCTAGCGTAAATACGATAAACAAGCTTGCTAGCGGCATTTGCGATAACGTCTTTATGCAGACTCTGATAGCTAGTCCGGCTCCCCTACTCATCGCGCCCGCAGCCAACGACAAAATGCTAAATCACTTCTCTACGCGCAAAAATTTCGAGTTTTTAGCGGCAAACGGCGCGAGATTTATCGAGCCGGTAGAAAAAACCCTAGCCTGCGGCGATACGGGCAAAGGCGCGTTAGCAGACGTTTCTACGATCATCTACGAAACCAAAAGGATGCTCTCCGAGCCCAAATTTAATGGACAAAAAGTGATCGTTACAGGCGGCGCCACGAGCGAAAAGATCGATGACGTAAGAGCCGTGACGAATCTATCCAGCGGCAAGATGTCGCGGGCGCTTGCCGATGCATTTTACTACGCGGGTGCGGACGTGACGCTGATAGCTAGCTTTGAGACGACAAACGCGCCCTATAAAACGCTCAAATTTCAAAGCTCGGCGGAGCTAAAAGAGCTAGTACGCGCAAATTTGACGGACGCAAATTTACTCGCGATGGCGGCTGCGGTTAGCGACTACGCTCCAAAAACCAAATTTGAAGGCAAGCTAAAAAAGCAAAACTTAGGCGAAATTTGGACGCTAGAGCTAGCGCAAAATGGCGATATTTTGGGCTCTTTGGCGGATTTTAAAAACGTCAAAAAAATCGGCTTTAAAATGGAAATGGACGGCGCAAACGCAATGCAAAACGCAAAAAATATGCTTGAGAAAAAGAGCCTTGATGCCGTTTGTCTAAACGTGCTGGGCGGCGATATAAATTTCGGCTCTGATAGCACGCAAATAACCTTTATCACGCGCCATGACGCGCAAAATATCGCGCTAACATCCAAAGAGGACGCGGCGCGCCAAATCGTAAATTTAGCAACCAAGCTATGATAAACCCCATCTCACGAGTACAAAAAATCGCAAGCGGCGGCGTGGGCACGGCTCTAAACGCGAGCCTGCCCATCAGTATCAAAGTCGCCGAAAAGACGGGATACAATCGCTACAATCTCAAAATGGGCAACAAAATCCTAAGCACGAAAAGCATGAAAAGCCTCGACGTGGACGGCGAATACTGGGGCGAGATCGCAAGCGGCACCGAAAATATCGTGATAAGAAATCTTTTTAAAAAGCCGAGTTTAGCCTACGCCGCGCCTGACGGACTGGCACTCATAGAAAGACTGATAAGCGAGCCGAATTTAAGCTGGTTTTATGAATATATATTTAACGGGCTTAGCACGGCAGACTCGCGGGAATCGTTTGAAAATCTAGCTCAAATGCTGCTTGCACTGCAAAAAAGTATCATTAATATTTCGTTTGTTTATAACGGCATAAAAGGCGTTTTTCAGATGAAATTTGACGGCGCTAAAACGAGTCAAATTTACCTTATTTTTTCAAATTTCGCTCCGATTATTTTTACGCTAAAGGGCGGGCAAATAATCAGCGCACAAACGCCGTTTGACAAGGTTGCCAGGCTCTTGCGAGACGAGTTTAGCTGCGAAGCGCAAACGACTCAAAACATCGCCGCTTTCTTTGATCCAAGCGGCAAAATAATTGATTTTAAGGGCTAAAATGAACGAGCTAAATCACCTAGCTATCATAATGGACGGCAACGGCAGATGGGCCAAACGTCGCGGTTTGCTACGCACCAAAGGGCACGAAACGGGCGCAAATGTCGTGGAGCAGATGTGCGAGTTTTGTATCGACGAGGGAGTGGCGGTGCTGAGTCTTTATGCATTTAGCACCGAAAACTGGAAGCGCCCAAAGAGCGAAGTGGCGTTTTTGATGGAGCTTTTACATAAATTTTTACTCTCAAAATGCGAGAGTTTTATCAAAAACGGCATCAAATTTAACGTTATCGGTGACGAAAGTCCGCTAAGCGATAAGCTAAAAAGCGAGATAGCTGATATCAAAAACGCGACCGCGCAAAACTCGAGGCTAAAGCTAAATTTGGCTCTAAACTACGGCGCGAAAGATGAAATTTTAAGAGCCTTTAGGAGATTTTGCGAAAAAAACGGCGGCGAATTTGACTCCGAAACACTAGCTCAAAATTTGAGCGAAGATAGTTTGCAGGAGTGCCTCGATGAGCCTGCGCCCATCGACCTTCTCGTGCGTACCGGCGGCGAGCAGAGACTATCAAATTTTATGCTTTGGCAGGCTTCGTACGCCGAGTTTGCCTTTACGCCCACGCTTTGGCCAGATTTTACGCGCGAGGAGCTAGCCTTGATAACGGCTAAGTTTAGGAAAAAGGACAGAAGGTTTGGCGGACTTTAAAATTTGGAGATTTTAGCTACCGCCGTCTTTTAAATTTACGTCGTTTTATTTGATTTTGCTCGCCGAAAAAGTGCCTTTAAATTTGACAAACAAAAGCCTTGCCGCAACGCCGTTTTGCATAAATTTTGAACCGAAATCTTTAAATTTAAAATCATTCAAGGCAATATTTCGCTAAAATCGCCTTTAAATTTTGTGTTTTATGCTTTTTGCGGCGCAAATAACGAGTCAAATTTTAGCTCAAATCGTGCGGCAAATTTGCGCAAACATTGCTTAAAAATGTCGCCGCTAGCCCAAAACAATCGCAAGCAGCCAAATGCATTATAAATTAAATTAGGAGAGTTATGATTTTCGCCGTTGTATTTTTTATTTTATTATTTTTTATCTTGGGCGCCGTAGTCGGCAGCTTTAGCAACGTCCTGATCTACCGCATGCCGCGAGGCGAGAGCATAAATTTCCCCGCCTCACACTGCCAAAGCTGTAAAACTCCGCTAAAACCGTATCATAACGTCCCGATTTTCGCATGGCTGTTTTTGCGTGGCAAGTGCGCATTTTGCGGCGAAAAAATCAGCTTTCAGTATCCTCTAGTTGAGCTTGCTAGCGGCCTGCTTTGCGTGCTTGCGTATTGCGTTGAGACGCACGGACTTGAGCCTCTTACGGACGGCTTTTACGCCGCGATTTTTAAGGCGGCGATGCTTGGCATCTGCTTTATCTTGCTGCTAGCGCTTAGTCTGATCGACTTTCGTTACAAGGCTGTTCCGGATCCGCTACTTTTTGCCAGCGTCGCATTTTCGCTACTTTACGGTTTTAATCTACCCGCCTCTTTTGACTCTGATGAGCTTTTGCGCGCCTTTGATTCGTTTATAAACGCTGCGATTTTTATGTTTGCCTTTTGGCTGCTGCGTGCTGTCGTTAGCCTAGCCCTTAAGCGCGAAGCCATGGGCTCTGCGGACATCTTTATCGCGGGCGTTATGGGTGCGATCTTGGGCATCAAGCTTGGCCTCATGGCGATCTATGTCTCGGCGCTACTGACGCTGCCTGCATACGTCATCGTGCGAAAGCGCGGATATGAGCTGCCTTTCGTGCCGTTCTTGAGCCTTGCCACGCTTATAGTTTATGCGTTTAAGGAGCAATTTATCTACATCTTAGGGCTGATTTATGGATAGGACGGCGCGTTATCTTTTTTCAAACTTTCTAGGTACGTTCGCATCGCTGTTTGCGACGCTTTTTCTCATCATGTCGATCGTGTTTTTCATCCAGATCGCGCGTATCACGTCGTACATCGAGATCACCTTTATAGAGCTTTTTAAACTCTATATGTTTATGCTGCCTAGAGTGCTGCTTTTTACCGTGCCGATCGCGTTTTTTGCATCTCTTGCGCTTGTGTTTTTCAGGCTTTCTCGCGAAAACGAGAGTATCGTGCTTTTTACGCT
>CALISV010000394.1 GCA_938041615.1 uncultured Campylobacter sp.
GCACTGCACGCGCATTTTATCCAGCAAAAATACCCGCACGCCGAGATAGCGCTATCTTGCCCGCGTCTGCGACCCGCGATAAACAAGGCTCACGTCGGCCCGCGAGACGTTGACGAGAGGGCGCTGTTTCAGGTCATTTGCGCGTACCGCATCTTTTTGCCCTATGCAAATATCACGATCTCCACGCGCGAGCCGGCCAGGTTTCGTGACGGCGTCATCGCAGTCGCCGCGAACAAAATCTCAGCCGGCGTTAGCACGGGCGTGGGGACGCACTCGGATAAGGCCAAAAAGGGCGACGAGCAGTTTGAGATCAGCGACGCGCGCTCGGTTGAGGAGATACTATGTGCCGTGCGAGGGCTAAATTTGCAGCCCGTGATGAGCGAGCATATTTACGTTTAAGGCGGCGGTTTTTGCTGGCCTAAAATTTGGCTTTTGGGGTAAATGGCGATGGAATTTGACAAATTTGAGCTCGTTTGGGTGACGAACCGCCGCTTGAGTGAGGATTTTTTCGCGGACGTTAGGCGAGTAGCGCAAAGCGGCAAGGCGGATAAAATTTTGCTGAGGGAAAGCGATCTGTCCGAGGATGAATACGAAAATTTAGCCCGCAAAACGCTTGGGATCATCGCTGAGTGCGGCTCTAGCGTGCGGCTTATTTTACATACTTATGCAAACGCTACAAGCAGACTTGGCGCGAGCGAACTACATCTGCCTTTTGCTAAATTTGCGTCTACGAGTGGCGAGCTGACTGCAAATTTGAGAGATTTGGTTAAATTTGACGGTGCATGCTCGGATAAAGAGGGGGGCGGCGGCATTTGCGCGTCAAATTTAACGCAAAAGCTCAAAATCGGCGTTTCGATTCACTCTTTAGAGCAGGCTTTGGCAGCACAGGAGCTAGGTGCCGATTACGTCGTGGCGGGGCATATTTTTGATACGCCCTCTCACGCGCTGGAGCGTGGCAGGGGGCTTAAATTTTTACGGGAAATTTGCGAGAATTTAAGCATAAAAACCTACGCTATCGGCGGGATAAATTTTGAAAATTTAGACGAGGTCAAGGAGGCAGGCGCGGCAGGAGCCTATATGATGCGGGGATTTTTGGGTTAATTTTTTAATTTTGATTAATACTACTTTAATAACAAATTTTATACTATAGTCATTATCTAAAATAACTGATAATAGGAATAAAAATGAATACTTTAAAAATCGTTATTTTTCTTATCTTTGCTCTATTTTTGGTTGGGTGTAGCGGCAAATATGAAGTCACGCCACAAAAGCTAGATGATATCAAGGCTACGGCTAAAATCGTCAATCTAAGTACAAATAAAACGATGGATTTTGACGACTTTATTGTCGAGGTGTTAGATGCTGATATGTTACTGGTAGGCGAGCTACACGATGACTTTGACCACCATTTGGCAGAAATTTTACTCATCAAAGCGCTTTCAAAAAATAAAAACATAGACGTCGCTTTTGAGATGCTTGGAGGTGATAAGCAAAAATATGCAGATGGCTTGAATAAAAAAACTCGTCCGGGCGAATTGATAAAAGCTATAAAATGGAATGATAAAATGTGGGAGTTAAGGCATTACAAAGGAGTGCTAGAAGCAGCATTTTATAGCGCTAACATCAAGTGCGCAAATTTAAGCGAAGACGAAATAAAGCTGATATTTACCGGCGCCCAGCCTATATCTGGTAAATTTTCCACATCCAAAAGCGTTCAAGAAGCTATCGTGAAAATCGTCCGCGGAGCGCACGGAGGCGTAAATAAGCAAGATATACAGAAGCTTGTCCAGGCTCAGCAGTACAAAGATCGTAGGATGGCCGACGTCGTAAATAAATCTGCAAATTTTGCTTTGCTTATAGCTGGGAGGTATCACGTCCAAAAGGACATAGGGGTGCCGCTTCATCTTATGGATTTTAAAACGAAAAAGAAATTTAAAACTTTGTTTTTAGGCTTTGATGGCGATGATACGAGTGCTAATGAGGCTGATTATCTATGGAAATTTAAATAAAGGTACGAGATGGCTAAAATTTTAGTGATTATTTTTTCTTTTTGTTTGTTGTTTGGTGAAAATAACGTAAGCGAATTTGAAAAATCGAGCGATAGCCAAGTAGCGTTTGATGTAAATTTATCTCAAGCTGGCTTGAAATTTGGCGAAGAGCAAAATTTGACCGGCATCGCCTCAAATTCTCAGGCGCCAAGCATAGATTTGTCATTTATTTCGCTTTTTAAGAACGCACATATAGTCGTAAAGATTGTTATATGCGTTTTGATTTTATTTTCCGTCATTACGTGGACGATTTTTATCGTCAAATTTATCCAGTTTAAGCTGGCATTTTGTAGACTCAAATCTGACGAAAATACTGTAAAAGACGCGTCTGATTGGCGGGTTTTAAAGTTAAAGAAAAAGAGCTTTGCAGTGGATTTTATAAGAGAACTTGAGGATGAGAGCAAAAAAAGCATCAAATTTGACGCAAATATGAAATTGCGAGTAAAACAAAGGCTTGATCTTAAAAAATCGTCTCTCGCGAACGTGATGAGAGGGTGGGTTGGAGTGCTCGCTAGCATCGGCTCGTCTGCACCTTTTGTCGGGCTTTTTGGGACGGTTTGGGGCATAATGAACAGCTTTGTGGGTATAGCAAACAGCAACAACGCCAGCCTAAGCGTGGTGGCTCCTGGTATCGCAGAGGCGCTTTTTGCCACAGCTCTTGGGCTTATAGCCGCGATACCAGCTGTTTTGGTTTATAACTATCTGGTGCGGTGTAGCGTTAAATTTAATGCTCGTTTAGGGCTGCTTAGTTCTCAAATTTATTTGATATTTGATAGACTGGCTGCGGAAAATGAATAGCGAAGAAGAGCTAAGCGAGATAAACGTAACGCCTTTTATCGACGTTATGCTTGTACTTTTGATTATATTTATGGTAGTTACGCCCATAGTAACCAGCTCTGTGAAAGTCGAGCTGCCAAAATCTGTTGCCAAACAAAAAGAGGACGTAAATAAGCCTATAATCTTAAGTATAAATGATAAATTCGAAATTTATTTGGGTAGCCAAGCCGTTTTAGCGGAGAATATCGCACAGGCGCTGGATATAAAAAGCGGACGCAACTATGAGGCGATAGTGTATTTTCACGTCGATAAAAGCGTGCCTTATGAGATTTTGATCAATGCCGTCGAGCGAGTGAAGATAGCCGGATATACCAAAATAGCTTTTTCGACAAAGGTTGTAAACTGATGAAAATTCCGCGTCTTGCTTGGGTATTTGCTTTTATTCTTGCTTCAGCGTTGCATGCGGCGCTTTTTGTTTTTATCGCAAATAGTGGCAAGGCTATAAATTTGGAGCAGAATTTCGGTGGCTTTGATTATCCGATAAAAAATGACCAAATCGAGTCGATTATGATAATTTCAGATCTGTCGATAGGCGATTTCAAAGAGGTTGCCGTAAATTCTCAAAAATCCTCCGCACCGCAACCTGAAGAAGAAGCAGAGGCCAAAGAAGAGGAAAAGCCAGAGATAGCCTCGTTAGAGGAGATAAAATCTCAAATCGAAGTCGTAAAAAAACAGGAAACACCAAAAAAAATAAAACCTAAAATAAAACCGAAGAAAATAGTAAAAAAACCCGTGAAAATCGCCGAGGAAACAAATAAAAAAAGCAATGAAGACACACAAAAAGTTTCAAATTTGGACTCGGATATAAACTCCGTAGTCAAGGATAACGTAGCTTCGGCCCCCATTAGCGGTAGTGGAACTAGGATAGTCGGCAGTTTCGCAGGTTCCGGCGCGGATAAAAAAAGTTGGCAAGGTATGGTTGTATCGCACTTAAACAAGCACAAAAAATACCCGAGCAATGCTCTTTTAAGTGGATTTGAAGGTGTCGTTTACGTAAGAGTAAAAATAGCAGCTAACGGCGAAGTGCTAAGCGTTTTATTGACTAAAGGGAGCAAATTTGAGATTTTAAACAACGAAGCGACAGAGCTTTTTAGCCGCGCTTCACCCCTGCCGTCACCTCCTAGTGAAATGATGGGCTCAGATCACGATCTGACGTTAAATTTTCCAATCGAATTTAATATAAAAAAATATAAAGCCTCAAAAAAATAAATTTATCTATCGTGCCATAGTTTAAAAAGAGTTAATTAAAGATAACCGGTATAAGTAAAAATTTATATATGCGGTGATACAATCCTTAAATGATAAGATAATGATTTTGATACGGCTTACCATATAGTTATAGAAGTTATTGACGCCTTCAAATTTAAGCCGCCTGACATCCGCTTATAAAAAATAATCTAGAAGGAAGCATCATGAATAGTTTTAAATTTAACATAGCTTGCATATTGGCTATTTGTTTAGCGAGCGCTGACGCAAAAGACGTCGATTTTAGTACCTTGGAAGTCTCGGCTACTGAGGTCAAAAATAGCGAAAAGGCGTTTTCGACGCCTGGAGCCGTTAGTTCGCGAGAGGATATTAGAAGCGAAAATCAAAGTATAGACTCCGTAGTTAGAAGCTTGCCAGGCAGCTACACGCAAATAGACCAATCTCAGGGCAGCGTGTCCGTAAACATCCGTGGGCTTACAGGGCTTGGGCGCGTAAACACGATGATAGACGGAGTTACGCAGACTTATTACGGTACGTCGAGCGATACGGGTGGGGTTCATAACTTTACCGGCAACATTGGCACTTCAGCCTTTGGAGCACTCGTAGATCAAAATTTCCTAGTAGGTATAGACATCGAGAGAGGAAGTTTTAGCGGTGCTCAAAACGGACTTATGGGAAGTGCGAATTTTAGAACCATAGGTGTAAATGACGTTATAACTGACGACCACATTTTTGGCTTTTTAGGTAGATATAGTTATGGCTCAAACGGCGTGGGGCCAAGCTATATGGGTAGTGTCGCGGCAAAAAAAGAATTTGACGGCGGACAAAGCCTAGGCGTACTTTTTGGATATAGTGGTAAAAAAATCTCGCAAGACTATAAGATAGGCGGCGGTGGCAAAATAAAAGACAATGATAAAGACATCGACGGAGACGGCGTGCCTGATTTGCCTACGGCGTTAGATACCGATTCGCTGGAGCAGCGCCCCAAAAGCTATCTTTTTAAGCTGGAATACGATAGTGAGATAAATAAAGCTATTTTGACATATAGGAGATATAGCAATTATCTAGCTAAAAGAGATATAACCAGCGACAACTATCAGCTTGATTATCGTTTTGATCCGTATTCTGACCTGATCGATATAAATTTGCTCTTATCATATAATAAAACCAGACAAATTTATGATAAAAAAGCAAGACTGGCGTGGGCGGATCTTGAAAAGGGGATGAAATTTAAAAATAGTTCTCTGGTTTTTGATCTTAGCAATACCTTTTTGTTTGATATAACAGATAAGCTTAAATTTAGCTCAAAACTAGGCATAAATGCCCTAAATAACGAATATAAACGCGTTACTGGAGACGAGGCGTACTCTACACTTAGGACATCGTATCCTATACCAGACGGTAAACAAAAGATATTTAATTATTATTTAGATAATTCGCTTGAGTACGACATTTTTACCTTCGATGCAAATTTAAATCTCGTAAATTGGAAAACGAGCGGTATAAAAGGCAAATGCTTAGCAGGTAATCCTTACTGCTCTCCACAAGAGGCTGGAGACTTTAAAAGAAAAGATACCGATTTAAACTATTCTCTCATGGCTTCAGCCAAGATTGACGAGTTGTTTTCGCCGTTTATCAGCTACGAAAGGACGACTAGGCCGCTAAACGTGCAGGAGCTCTTCTCGTCGGGCACGGTTTATGAAGATATAAACACCGGGCTAAAACCAGAAACCGCAAAAACCTATCAGATCGGCTTTAATAGCCACAAGCACGGTATTTTTTCGGACGACGACGTTTTTGGGTTTAAAGCCGCTTACTACAATACTAAAATAAAAAATTTTATCTACGATAGGATAATCGGCTACACAAATGCTAGCGGCGACGTTACGATGTTTTTGGCTAGATT
>CALISV010000395.1 GCA_938041615.1 uncultured Campylobacter sp.
CATAGAGACGTTTTTCCTCTCGCCGGCTCGTTCTGAGCGTAGCAAAAACGCCGCTGCCCTGGAAAATAAATCCGACATCGAGGAGATGAACTATTTTTCTAAGCAGACTTTTTTAAATTTCCTCAACCGCGAGAAAATCATCGCCTCAAACAAGCTCGCCATCGACGTTCAGCGCGAAGTTTTAGCGCGAGCAAAATCAGTTAGCTCAAAGGCTTCCGACGGCGGCGTTCGCGAGGCGCCTTTTTGGGTGCTAGTGGGCGCGCTGATGCCTGCGGTGCTGCTTGAGGTCGGCTACATCACTCACCCTAGCGAAGGCGAGCTAATAAACAACTCAAAATACCAAGATGCCCTAGCCAAGGGGCTCGCAGACGGCATAGACGTCTATTTTTCAAACCAGCAATGAAAAGCGCGCGAGTCGTTTTAAAGGGCGGTATCCCGTTTAATCCCGAATTTGACGATATTTACTTTAACGCAGACGACCCTATCGGCCAGAGCGAGTACGTTTTTAACTCCGTTTTTGATGAAATTTGGGAGAAAAAGAGCGAATTTAACGTGCTTGAAGCTGGATTTGGCACAGGGTTAAATTTTCTCTGCGCTTTTAAAAGATTTAAAAACTCGGATAAATTTTTAAATTTCGTCAGTATCGAAAAAACTCCGATCGCTAAAGAGGATCTGGCTAAAATTTACGCGAATTTTAGCGAGCTCGCGGATGTTTCGGGTGAGCTTTTGGACGCCTACCCGCCTCTTATTCGCGGATTTCATAGGTTAAATTTAGCTCCAAACGTCACGCTTACGCTGTGTTTTGGCGACGTGGCCGAGGTTTTGGACGAGCTTAGTTTTAATGCGGACGCCGTTTTTATGGACGGCTTTGCGCCGGCTAAAAACGAAGCGATGTGGAGCGAGCTGGTTTGTGCTAAAATCGCAAATTTATGCGCATTGGGCGCTGCTGTTTGCACGTATTCGGCTTCGGGCTCGCTAAAAAGAGCCCTGCAAAATAGCGGCTTTGAGGTAAATTTACTAAAAGGCTACGGCAAAAAACGCGAGATGTTGCGCGCTAAGTTTACCGGTGAGCGGCAAGCTGAGGGTGAAATTTGGTTTAGCAGACTTGATCCCGCCGCCACGATCGCTCCAAAGACGGCGCTAGTTATCGGCGGCGGCGTGGCGGGCTGCGTTTGCGCGTTTAAGTTGCGCCAGCGCGGTCTAGATGTCACGATCGCCGAAAAGCGCAGCGACATCGCGCTAAACGGCTCTGGAAATCACTGCGGGATTTTGATGCCGCTTATCACGAAGCCAACCGTAAATTTAGGCCGCATGCATATGAACGCGTTTTTGCAGGCGGCGCGCTTTTACGGCCAAAACCTCGGCGCCCAGGAGATAGAGTTTTGCGGCGCGACGGACTACGCATACGAGCAAAAGACGCTGGAGCGCTTTTACGAGTGGCACGAATTTGACGCGGATAACGGCGTTTTTGAGCTAAAATTTGAGGACGAGCCTTATGCTAGCGCGTTTATTTTTAATGGTGCAAAAGCTCGCCCCAGAAAGATGTGCAAGGCTGCAAGCGCGGGCATAAAAACGCTTTTAAATTGCGAATTTACGGGCTTTGAGACTCTTGAGGGCGGCGCGGTTAGGGCGCACTTTAAGGACGGGCAAAGTATCGACGCCGACGTGCTCGTGCTTGCTATCGGTAGCGAGAGCATGGAGCTCTTTGCGGACTACGACATTAGGCTTAGCTCCGTGCGCGGTCAGGTCACGCATATTGCGCCCGCCGTTTGGACGTCTGCGCCTTTTAGCGCCAAAGGCTACGTTTGCCCGCCCGTTGATGGCGTGCAGGTGATCGGCGCGACTTATGATAGAAATCTTTTTTTAGACGAGCCGCGACCTAGCGATGATGAGAAAAGTTTAGCCGACGTTGCCGAGTTTTTGGACGGTAAATTTGCTAAAAGCGAGCGGCTAAATTTAAGCGGCGAGCAGGATTTAAATTTGACTACTTGCTCATACGGCGCCGCTGAAAATGCGGATCGTTCGGAAGCGATAAATTTAAGTAAAAGTGTGGATTTGCGTACCGAGACTACGGGCGACTTGTTGCAGGTGCGAGATGCGTCAAATTTGACTGTGCCTAAAAATATCTCAAATATCGCGGCTAAAATACCTCAAAATGTCCGAATAATCGGCTCAAAAGTGGGCTACCGCAGCTATAGCGGCGACCGATTTGCGCTCATCGGGCGGCTTTACGACGAGGATTTTTATAAAGACGCTTACAAATCGCTGC
>CALISV010000396.1 GCA_938041615.1 uncultured Campylobacter sp.
CCGATATCTTCTTGAAATTTGACGCAGTCGTCGATGTATTTTTTGATGCCGGCTTCATATGCAGCCGCGTCGATCTCGCCTTTTTTGAAGTTTTGACGAAGCACTCTTAGCTCGACTGTTTGAGGGAAGCTGCCTATCGTCGTAGTCGGCAGGATACCGTAGTTTAGGCTTTCGCGTTGGATTTTGATGCGATCTTCGAATTTATCTTCGCGCTCAAATTTGACTAGATTTTTCACGCGGTTTTGTACGCTTGAGGAGTGGATCAAATTTGACGTCGCGCGCGTTTTAACCGCAGCTTTGTTCTCTTCGTAAATTTTGCTCTCCGCCGCATTTAGCGCTACGCCGTTAGCTAGCTTGGTTATGATTTTGATCTCGTCTAGTTTTTCTACGGCAAAGCTTAGCCAGCTTTTGACCTCGGAGTTTAGTTTTTCTTCGTATTTTAGGGTATAAGGCACATGGAGCAGTGAGCAGCTAGGTCCGACGTAGAAATCTTTGCCGCCGATTTTTTCGCCGATCTCGCGAACTAAATTTACCTTTTCGTCGATGTTGCTTTTCCAGATATTTCGTCCGTCGATGACGCCTGCAAATAGCGTTAAGTGGCTGTTTTTGATAGTTTCAAGCGCCTCGAAATTTCTTTTGCCGTGAACGAAATCAAGTCCGATACCGTAAATTTTAGTTTTCGCCACCTCGGCGACCGCCTTTAGCGCGTGCTCGAAATAGGTCATAAACACGATTTTGACGTTGCTTGCGGCTGCGGCTAGCTCGTTATACACTTTGGCGATGACGCTAAGTAGGATTTCTTCGTTTTTATCGGTCGCAAAAATCGGCTCGTCAAACTGCACCAAAATCTCATCGTCAAGCGTCGAAAGTAGCTCAAGAAGCTTTTTATATTCGGCGACTAGAGCGTTTAGATTTTTAAACGGGCAGCTGCCGTCGGTGGTCTTTGAAAGCGCCAAAAACGTGATAGGGCCGATCAAATTTACCTTGCCTTTTACGCCGGCAGCCTTTGCTTCTTCGTATTCGGCAAGGATTTTTGACGCGTCTAGCTTAAAGGTCGTCTCGGCGCTAAGCTCAGGCACGATGTAGTGGTAGTTTGTGTTAAACCACTTCGTCATCTCCATCGCTACGCCCGTTTTGTTGCCGCGAGCGCAGGCAAAATACTGCTCGCGTCCGCTCAAATTTGCAAATCTAGGCGGTACGGCGCCAAATGCGACGATGCTATCAAGCATAAGATCGTAAAACGAAAAATCATTTACGCTGATAGCCGAGATTTCGGCGTCTTTTTGGTATTGCCAGTGTCTATTTTTTAGCGTTTTAGCGACGCTTAGTAAATTTTCCTCGCTAAAGCCCTCTTTGCCGGCCCAAAGGCCCTCAAGCGCGCGTTTTAGCTCTCTTTTTTCTCCGATTCGCGGGAAGCCCGTAACATAACTTTTTATCATTTTGATTCCTTTAAATTTGATTTCTTATTTTTAAATTTTATGTGCTATAAGCTTGCTATTTTGAGATGAATTTGAATGTTGCGCCGAAAATTTTCGTCCCAAGGCTAGACAGATAGTCTGCCGCAGGGCGAAAATTTCAAACTCATTCAAAGACGCTCAAAAAACAAGCCTTAATCAATAAATCTTTTTGTTAAATTTGCGTATGCGTCGATCCGTCTATCCCTCAAAAACGGCCAAATCCTGCGCACTTCCTCGCTTCTGGTCATATCTATCTCTACGATGCGGCACAGCTCGCTCTGGCTATCGGCGCGGAAAAGCTCCTCGCCCTGCGCGCCGAAAACAAAACTGTTGCCCCAAAATTTGATCCCCTCCATCACGCCGCTTTCGTCGCCCTCAAAACCCACGCGGTTTACGGCGATCACTGGTAGGCCGTTTGCCACCGCATGTCCGCGCTGCACGGCGACCCACGCCTCTAGCTGGCGCGATTTTTCCTCCTCCTCGTCGCTCTCGAACCAGCCGATCGCGGTCGGATAGATGAGTAGCTTCGCGCCGCGCAGAGCCATGAGGCGCGCAGCCTCGGGATACCACTGATCCCAGCACACCAAAAGCCCGAGCCTGCCCACGCTCGTATCGATAGGCTCAAAGCAGGTGTCGCCCGGAGTGAAGTAAAATTTCTCGTAAAAGCCCGGGTCGTCCGGGATGTGCATTTTGCGGTATTTGCCAGCTACGCTGCCGTCTTTTTCGAAGACGAACGCGGTGTTGTGATACAGCCCGTCCGCGCGCTTTTCAAATAGCGAAGTGACGAGCACGACGCCGTTTTGCCGCGCTACTTCGCCCCAAAATTTGACGTCGTTTTCCCAGCCCTCCGCAAGATCAAAAAACCTCGTCTCCTCGCTCTGGCAAAAATACTGCGTCTGGTGCAGCTCCTGAAGCACGACAAGCTCCGCCCCGCCGCCGCTAGCTTCGCGCACGAGCTCGAGCGTCCTTTGCACGGTTGCGTCTTTGGTGCCGTGAAATTTTTGTTGGATTAGCGCTACTTTCATATTTTTCCTTACGATTTAAAATTTCAAAATTATATCAAAGCGGGGATAAATTAGGGCTTGAACGGCCGGCCGGCAAGCTAAATTTTGCCGCTCATAAAATTTGCTTCAGCCTTTCAAGCAAGCCCGCGCAAGAGCGCGAAACGTCCTCGTAGCACTGCTCAAAATCGCGGGTGTAATATGGATCGGCGATTATTTTACCGCTTGGCGCGTCGCTAAATTCGAGCAGGAATTTTACTTTTTCGTCAAATTTAGTCTCAGCGCCGAATTTGCGCCTCAAAGTCCTTAAATTTTCATCGTCCATTATCAAGATAAGATCGCTGCTATCAAAATCTTTTTGCGTTATCAAGATCGCTTTGTGAGGCGCTACGGGCACGCCGTTTTGTTTCAAAACCCGCACGGTTTCGTAGTACGGCGGCTCGCCTATCTCGTCCTCGTGAGTGGCGCGCGAGTCGATACTGAGGCGCCCGGCCAGACCCGCCTTTTCACTCAAATTTTGCATAACGGACTGCGCCATAGTCGAGCGGCAGATATTTCCGTGGCAAACGAATAAAATTTTCATATTTTTCCTTTGATTTAGCATTCGCATGAGCCGTTTTGATCGTCGCACGGATCAAGGTGCGTCGTGATCTGCCATTCAAACTCGCCGTATTTAGCCCTGATAGCGGCCTCTATCTCGTCTGAAATTTTGTGCGCGTCGTAAAGCGAAATTTCGCGGTTAAAGACTAGATGAACCGCGACGTAGCAGATGTTTGCGCTCTTTCTGGTAGCTAGGCCGTGATAGCTTGCTATCTGAGGGCGCGAGCGGATTATCTCTTCGATTTGCGCCGTTATCTCGGGATCTAGCGCGCGGTCAAGCAGCACGCCTACGCTTTCTTTCATCAAATTTATCGCGCTAACGGCGATGTAGCCGCTAATTACTATACCAAAAACGGCGTCTATCGCGGCAAATCCCGTAAATTCGACCAAGATAAGCGAGGCGATAACGGCTAGGTTACTAAAAAGGTCGCTTTTATAGTGTAGCGCATCGGCTCTAACGATCAAATTTCTCGTGCGGCGAGCGACGCGGGAGAGGTAGGCGACCAGTAGCCCCGTAACCGCGACCGATAGCGCCATCGCATAGAGCGAAAAAGCCGTATCTACGGGCGCTTGCTCCGTTTGTAGCTTACGCACGCTCTCGTAAAATATAAACGCGCCAGCACCCACGATCAAAACGCCCTCAAACATCGCCGCAAGCGCTTCTAGCTTGGCGTAGCCGAAGTTAAATTTAGCATTAGGCGCAGCTTGGGATTTACGGATGGCGAAGAAATTTAGCGCGGAAACTAGCAGGTCAAGCATCGAATCGATCGCCGAACTAAGCACCGCCACCGAACCGCCGATCAAACCCGCGGCAAATTTAACCACAGCTAGTGCAAACGCCGTCGCGCCCGCGACTATCACGGCTCTGCGGCCTAAAATTTCATTTTGCCTTTTTATGTCGGCATTGTTTAATTGCATTTAGATTTCGCTTTCGCTTCTTGCGCCTACAAATCTATTCTGCGAAGAACAATGCAGCGAGCCGTTTTGACGCACAAAAACGAGCGAATCCACGCCGATTATCTTGTGATCAGGTAGCTCCCGCACTAGTCGCTCAAGCACGATTTTATCGTTATTATCATTGTACGTCGGAACGATAACGGCGCCATTTATAAAGATAAAATTCGCATACGTGCAGCCAAGCCTCTTGCCGCCGTAAAATTTAGCCTTCGGAAGCGGTAGCGGCACGAGCTTAAAGCCCGTACTTTCAAGCTCTTTTTTCATCGCGGCAAGTTCCTCAAAATGCTCGTCATTTGGATCGTCGCAAGAGGCGTACGCGATGGTATCAGGAGCGATAAAACGCGCCAGAGTATCGACGTGACTGTCGGTGTCGTCGCCTTTTATAAAGCCATTTTTGAGCCATATCACGCGCCGAAGGCCAAAAAGCTCCTTAAGCCGCGCCTCGATCTGTTCTTTGCTCAGATGGGCGTTGCGGTTATCATTTAGCAGGCACTTTTCGGTCGTTAGCAGCGTGCCGCGTCCGTTAAAATCGATACTGCCGCCCTCAAGCACGAGGTCGATACTGCGCAAATCGCTTTTAAAACGCTTGGCAAGCTCTAAATTTACGGCGTTATCCTTCGAGCTTTCAAATTTGCCGCCCCAAGCGTTAAATTTAAAATCATAGCTGAGGATTTTCGCGCCGCCCTCTACGTCTATCATGCCGTAGTCGCGTATCCACGTATCGTCAGTGTCGATTTTTACGAACTCCACGTTATCAAATTTAGCAAATCGCTCCCGAAAAATCCTCTCCTCAGGGCAGATCAAAACGACCTTTTGAAACGGCACGATAGCTGCCACTAGTCTCTCGTAGGCGTCTAAAATTTCGTCCAGATACGGCTTCCAGTCGGTGTTTTCGTGCGGCAGCGATAAAAATATAAGCTCTTGTTTTTCCCACTCTGCAAACGCTCTCAAATTCGTCCTTTATTTAAATAATTTCTATCAAAATTTAGAGGTTATGATACCTTTTGCAAGCTTAAATTTTAAAATAAATCATACAAAATTAGTTTTAAATTTAGTTTGCTTTCGCTACAATCTCGCGAAATTATCAAAAAGAAGCTAAAAAATTTATGGATTTTGAGTTTATAAAAGAATTTACGCCGATGTTCGTAAAAGCGGGCATTTTCACCGTCAAGCTCTCTGTTTACGGCATCTTGCTCTCGCTTGTTATCGGCATATTTTGCACGCTGGTTAAATTTTACAAGGTCAAGCTCCTAACGCCCGTCGTAAACGGCTACATCGAGGTTTCTAGAAACACGCCGCTACTTATCCAGCTTTTTTTCCTCTACTACGGGCTTAGTAAATTTGGGCTAAATTTGAGCGCCTTTACCTGCGCGGTCGCGGGGCTTGCGTTTCTAGGTGGCAGCTACATGGCGGAGAGTTTTAGGCTTGGCTTTGAAGCGGTGAAAAAGACGCAGATCGAGGCCGCGCTTAGCGTCGCGCTCACGCAGGGGCAAATTTTACGCTACGTTATCTTGCCTCAAGCTTTTAGTGTTTCGATACCCTCTATCGCGGCTAACGTCATCTTTCTCATCAAAGAAACCTCGGTCATCAGCATCATCGCCCTACCCGATCTAGTCTACGCGACAAAGGACATCATCGGGCTTTACTACATGACCGACGAGGCGCTTTTTATGCTCGTCGTTAGCTATTTGATTATCATTTTGCCAATATCTTTGGTGTTATTTTGGCTTGAAAAAAGGATGAGAGTTGGACGGAGTTAGTATTTTATTCGACCCGCTGATCTTAAAGCGACTGATTTTTGAGGGGCTGTGGATGAGCGTGCAGATTTCGGCCATCTCGATCGCCATCTCTCTTGTTTTGGGCACGTTTTTGGGCGTGCTGATGAGCTCGAAAAACAAATTTATCTTTTTCGTGCTAAAAATTTGCCTAGAAATCGTTCGCATAATGCCTCAAATCGTCTGGCTATTTTTGTTTTACTATGGCGCAAGCAAGGCATTTGGGCTAGATATTTCCAAATTTAACGCCTCACTCATCGTATTTAGCTTGTGGGGCGTGTTTGAGATGATGGATATCGTGCGCGGCGCGATCGTATCGATACCGCGACATCAGTTTGAGAGCGCGGCGGCTCTAGCGCTTAGCAAGACTCAAATTTATCTTTACGTCGTGATCCCGCTAGCCACGCGCCGTCTAGTGCCTGCCGGCGTAAATTTGCTAAGCCGTATCATCAAAACCACCCCGATCGTCGCCCTCATCGGCGTGCCAGACCTGCTAAAAGTAGGCCAGCAAACGATCGAGGCAGCGAGCCTAACCGCTAACCCGACCGTGCCGTTTTGGATATACGGCTTTATATTTTTATTATATTTTCTCGTCTGCTATCCTATCTCAAAACTATCCAAGATACTTGAAAACAGATGGGCATAAGGAATCAAATGAGCGAAATTTTAAAACTATCGAATTTAAGCAAATCTTACGGTGACTTGCAGGTGTTAAAAGGCATCGACCTTAGCGTCAAAAACGGCGAAGTAGTCGTGATCCTAGGGCCGTCAGGATGCGGCAAAAGCACGACTCTGCGCTGCATAAACGGTCTTGAGCCCTTTGACGGCGGACAGATAGAGATAGCCGGCGAAAAGATCAATAAGGACTACAAGGACTGGATAAAAATCCGCCAAAAGGTGGGCATGGTTTTTCAAAACTACGAGCTGTTTGACCATATGAACGTCATCGAAAACATCGTGCTAGGCCCGGTAAAAGCGCAAAAAAGAAGCCGCGAAGAGGTCGAAAAAGAGGCCGAGGCGTGGCTGGAAAAAGTAGGCCTAAAACATAAAAAATACGCCTATCCAAAGGAACTTAGCGGCGGGCAAAAGCAGCGTATCGCCATCGTGCGCGCGCTTTGCATGAGGCCTGAGATCATGCTATTTGACGAGATAACAGCCTCGCTAGACCCAGAGATCGTGCGCGAGGTGCTAGACGTCGTCATAAACCTCGCAAAAGAGGGCATGACGATGCTAATCGTAACTCATGAGATGGGCTTTGCTCGCTCGGTGGCAAATCGCATCGTTTTCATGGATGAGGGCAAAATCGTCGAGGAGAGCGAGCCGGAGGCGTTTTTCACGCATCCAAAAAGCGAACGCGCGAAGAAATTTTTAAATTTATTTTCGTTTTAGGGGTTTTAAATTTGACCTTTTGGGGCTAAATTTGAGAGTTTTTCGTCAGATTTAGCTTTTAAGCTCTTGCGCTTTCGTTAAATTCAAATAACCTAAATTTAACATCCTACTTTAACTCAAATTTACTCAAAAATAACCTGTGCAAATTTGATCCGCTAGCCATTTCTTAAATTTAAAATTAAATTTGCAAATTTATATTGAGTAAATTTTACACTCCATTTTAAATTTGACGTTACGTTTTTAAACAAAATTTGATTATTCTCTGTGCCCGTCGTCCGAAAAAGTATAAATTTAGTCGTATTTTAGCCAAGCTTTTGTATATTTTGCACACTTTATTTTAAAGGAGAAAGAATGAGAAAACTTCTGTTTTCATTTTTGGCAACATTCGCCGCCGTCTTTCTAACGGGTCAGGCTAATTTGCAGGCTGCCGAAGCGGACGCTTTGGCTAAAATCAAAGAGCGCGGATACGTGCGCGTGGGCGTCTTTAGCGACAAACCGCCGTTTGGCTACGTCGATAAAGAGGGCAAAAACCAAGGCTACGACATATACTTCGCCAAACGCATCGCAAAGGATCTGCTAGGCGACGAGAGCAAGGTTAAATTTGAGCTCGTAGAAGCAGCAGGCCGCGTAGAAGTGCTAGTAGCCGACAAAGTCGATATCACTTTGGCAAATTTCACCAAAACCCCTGAGCGTGCTAGAGTCGTTGATTTCGCACTTCCGTATATGAAAGTGTCGCTAGGCGTAGTTAGCCCCGACGGTGCGGTCATAAAAAGCGTGGACGAGCTAAAAGGCAAAAAACTAATCGTCAATAAAGGCACGACCGCGGATGCGTATTTCACGAAAAATCACCCTGACATCGAGCTTATAAAATACGACCAAAACACCGAAACTTTCGCCGCTTTGGTCGATAAAAGAGGCGTGGCGCTAGCGCACGATAACGCGCTACTTTTTGCATGGGCTAAAGAAAATCCTGGCTTTACCGTCGGTATCGAAGCTCTAGGCGAGGTTGACGTCATCGCGCCTGCTGTCAAAAAAGGCAACAAAGCGCTGCTTGAGTGGCTAAATAACGAGATCGTGGAGCTAGGCAAGGAAAATTTCTTCCACAAAAACTACGACGCTACTCTAAAACCGATCTACGGCGATAGCGTAAATCCGGAATCTCTCGTCGTCGAAGGCGGGAAGCTATAAAACCCAAAGTCGGAAGAAATTCCGACTTTTTCATTCTATACATTTTAAAATTTAAAGCATTAGGTAAATTTACCACCCGCACACAACTCACCGTTACAATATTTTAAATACGACTAAAATTTTACGCTTGCTTCTTATTAAAGCAAATTTGATCCGGAAAATACAATAAGTAAACCGTCAAATTTAAGCTCACATATCAAAGTTTGTAAATTTTAATCACTATAGAGTTCAAGGATATTTTTTAATTATTAGAAAGGATAGTTTTGTGGATTTTTTGTAAAATTTACAAAGAAAGTTTAAAATAAAACCTGCGGAAAGCCGAAGCCTTCCGCAGATAAAGGCGTATTACATCATTCCGCCCATGCCACCCATGCCGCTCATATCAGGCATCGCAGGCATTGGTTTATCCTCTTTAAGCTCACTTATAGTAGCTTCCGTAGTTAGGAGCAGGCTCGCCACGCTGACCGCATTTTGAAGAGCCACGCGCTCGACCTTGACCGGGTCGATGATACCGGCTTTAAACATATCCACATACTCACCCGTAGCTGCGTTAAAACCATAGTTGTCGTCTTTGCTAACGCTTACAGAGTTTGCTACTACGCCCGCATCAAAGCCCGCGTTTTCAGCGATTTGGCGAAGCGGAGCGGTTAGCGCGCGTCTTACGATATCAGCGCCTATAGCTTCGTCGCCGCTTAGTTTTAGATCTACTTTTGCGCTAGCTTTGATAAACGCAGCGCCGCCGCCGATCACGATGCCCTCTTCTACGGCCGCTTTAGTCGCGCTTAGAGCGTCGTCCACGCGGTCTTTTTTCTCTTTCATCTCGGTCTCGGTAGCAGCGCCAACCTTGATGACCGCTACGCCGCCGCTTAGCTTAGCTAGGCGCTCTTGTAGTTTTTCTTTGTCGTAGTCACTTGTTGTTTCTGCGATCTGAGCTTTTATCTGGATGATTCTAGCATCGATTGCCGACTTCTCGCCTGCACCGTTTACGATAGTCGTATTATCCTTGTCGATGATGACGCTTGAAGCTTGACCCAGGTCGCTTAGAGTCGCGCTTTCTAGCGTTCTGCCTAGCTCTTCGCTCACTACTTCGCCGCCGGTTAATATCGCGATATCCTCAAGCATCGCTTTTCTGCGATCGCCAAAGCCCGGAGCTTTAACTGCGGAGATATTTAGCACGCCGCGAAGCTTGTTTACCACTAGCGTCGCAAGCGCCTCGCCCTCGATATCTTCAGCGATTATTAGTAGCGGCTTGCCCGTTTTTTGGATCTGCTCAAGCACAGGCAACAAGTCTTTTAAATTTGTAATCTTCTTATCAAATAGCAAGATAAACGGATTGCTTAGCTCGACCTGCATCTTTTCGGCGTTTGTGATGAAGTACGGGCTTAGATATCCGCGGTCAAACTGCATACCCTCGACCACGTTTAGCTCGTCGTGGATAGATTTTGCTTCCTCGACGGTGATGACGCCGTCTTTGCCGACTTTTTCCATCGCGTCAGCGATCAGTCCGCCGATAGCAGAGTCAGAATTTGCCGAGATAGTGGCTACTTGCGCGATCTCTTTTTTATCGGTTACTTTGCGCGATAGGCTTTTTAGCTCGGCGATTATAGCTGCGGCCTCTTTATCCATACCGCGTTTTACTTCGACCGGATTTGCGCCTGCGGTGATGTTTCTTAAGCCCTCTTTAAAGATAGAGTGCGCCAAAACCGTAGCTGTAGTCGTACCGTCGCCAGCCTCGTCGTTTGTTTTGCTAGCGACCTCTTTTACTAGGCCTGCGCCCATGTTTTCTAGAGCGTCTTTTAGCTCTACTTCTTTAGCTACGCTCACGCCGTCTTTTGTGATCGCAGGAGCGCCGAAGCTCTTTTGCACTAGCACGTTTCTGCCGCGAGGCCCCATCGTTACTTTTACCGCGTCGTTTAGTTTTCTAACGCCTTCGTATAGTTTATTTCTAGCCTCATCTGAAAAAAATATCTCTTTTGCCATTTTTGTTCCTTTAAATTTAGATTATTTTAAAACGCCCAAAACGTCTTCGATTTTTAGAACCAAATACGTCTTGCCGTCAAGCACGACCTCGGTGCCGCCGTATTTTGCGAAAACTACGCTATCGCCCACGCTCACGCCTTCCACCTCGCTTGATACCGCCAAAACCTTGCCGCTTAAAGGTTTTTCTTTTGCATTATCGGGTATAATGATGCCCGAAGCGGTCGTTTTAACGTCCTCAAGACGCTCGACTAAGACTCGTTTGCCTAACGGTTGAAAATTCATGATTCATCCTTTATGGTTTGATTTTACTTTTTTAGCACTCTTTTGTTTTGAGTGATGAAATTATAGTCAAATTTTTAGAATTTGTCAATAATTTAGCTAAAATTCTTAACAAGTCTTAGTATAATCGGCTCAAGTTTCATAATAAAATTAAACTAAATCTAAAGGATAGACGATGAAAATTTTAGGCGCCCTACTCGGACTGGTTTTTGCTTTGCTTATCGCGGCTTACGTTGCGGCCTTTACGGATTTTGGCAACGGTTTGGTTAAGCCGTATGCCCAAAATTTGATTAAAGAAAAAAGCGGATTTGACGTTAAATTTGACAAATTTCAGATCCGTCCGACGAGCGTAGATATCGTAGCGAATGTAAACGGCGAGATCGTAGCGAACGTAAACGGCGGACTTTCTATTTTCTCCCAAAGCCTCGATCTAAAATACGACGTCGCCGTTAGCGATCTAAAAAGCCTGGGCGTCAAACTAAACGAAGCTATGAAAATCTCAGGCATCGCAAAAGGCAAATTTAGCGATTTCACCGCTAGCGGAGTAGGCCAAATGCTAGGCTCAAACGTCAGCTTTGACGCAAATTTAAAGGACTACAAGCCGCTTTCTTTAAAGCTCGACGCTAAAAATTTACAGGTCGAAAAAGCTCTAGCGCTAGCCGGCCAGCCTATCTACGCGCGCGGTAAAATCTCTGCCGTCGCAAATATCGTAGAAAGCGGCGGCAAGCCAAACGGCACCGCAAACGTCGATATCATAGACGTAAAAACCGATAACACCTTAATCGCAAAAGATTTTAATGTCACTCTGCCGTCAAATTTCGTCGCAAACGGCAAAATCGTAGCAGACGTCAAAGACGGCATCGTAAACGCCAAAAGCGCCGTGATCACGCCGCTAGCTACGATTGGTAGCGACAAGACGATCTACGATCCAAACTCAAACACCCTAAGCAGCGACATCAAGCTCATCGTGGACGATCTGGCCAAATTTGAGCCCGTTGTGGGGCAAAAGCTTAGCGGTGCATTCAAAGCAAATGGCAACGTCATTGCTACGGCAGGCGAACTAAAAAACTTCGACGTCAAGATTGAAGGCTTTGGCGGTAACGTCGATGCAGTGCTAAACGGCGGCAAACTAATCGCCAAAATCAGCTCGCTAAAACTTGACGAACTCGTTAAAATCGCCGCCTTCCCTGCATTTGTCGGCGGAACGATCAGCGGCGAGGCGGTGCTAAACGACGTGCACAACACGCAAAATATCTCGGGCTCGGTTAAACTCGCCACTAAAAACGCGCGGCTAAATCCGGCCGAGCTAAAACAGGTCGCAAAGGAGATAAATTTGAGCAAACCGCTAGCTTTTGAACTAAACGCAAACGCCGACGTGGCAAGCTCAAAAGCCAAATTTAACGCCTCGCTAAACTCCGAACTTCTAAAACTAAAGAGCCTAAGCGGCGTTTACGGACTGGACGACAAAAACGCGGACGTCAAATTTGACGCGGGCATCGATGATCTGGGCAAATTTGAAGAGCTAATCGGCAAAAAACTATCTGGCAAAGTGGACGTCAAAGGCGCGGCAAAACTCGCAAAGGGCGCGCTTAGCGAGCTAGATCTAAACGCAAACGCTCTAGGCGGCAAGATAGACGCAAACCTCAAAAACGAAAAACTCGCGGCAAATCTAAGCGCGCTTTCGCTAAAAGACGCATTTACGCTGGCTGCGCTGCCAAACTACGCCGACGCCGTGATCGACGGATCCGTAAATCTAAGCGGACTGGATCCGAAAAATCTCAGCGGTACGGCTAAATTTAACGTCAAAAACGGTATCGTAAACAGCGCCGTCGTAGCAAAAGAGCTGGATAAACGCTTCCCAAGCGGCACGAAATTCGACGCTAACGCGGATGTCGCCATAAACGGCGGCAAGGCTAAATTTGACGCGGTAGCAAATCTCGTCTCAAACGCGAACAAGAACCTAATAGCGCTAAAAAATCTAAAAGGCGACTACGAGCTTGAAAGCGGCTGGGCAAAGGCGGACTTTGAGCTTAGCATAAGGGAGCTAAAAGAGATCGAGTTTTTGGTCGGAAGGCCGCTTTACGGGCCTTTGCTAGTTATCGGAGATGCGACGAAAACGGGCGAAAAGCTAAGCGCAAACGTAAATTCGCGGCTCTTTAACGGCGATCTTAAGGCGGTCTTAAAAGACGATATCCTAAACGCAAATTTAAAAAGCTTCACCGCCAAAGGCCTCACCGACTTTTTGGGCCTCTCGCACGTCTATGACGGCACTGGCGATATGACGATGGACTATAATCTCGTCTCGCAAAAAGGTAAATTTGACGTCATCGTAGACGAAGGCAAGCTCGTAAAGACCGATTTTACCGAACAGGTAAGGACTTTTACCGGACGCGACATCACGAACGAAATCTATAAAAACAGTAAAATAAAAGGCACGATAAACAAAAACCTCATCGACTTTAACGCCGATATGAACGCGACTAGAAGCCACGTCTCGGTAACCAGCGGCAAATACGACATGGCGACCAAGGCCGTAAACGTACCGATAAAAATGAACTACGAAAAAACCGACATCGACATCACGGTCACTGGCACTAGCGACAACCCGAAATACACGATCGGCTCGGACTACCTAAAAGGCAAGGCGGTCAAAGAGCTAGATAGATTTTTGGATAAAAAGTTCGGCAAGGACGACGAAAACGGCACCACGGGCGATGCGAAAAAAGACGCCAAAAAAGATGCGATAAAAGGGCTTCTCAAAGGGCTGTTTTAGGTAAATTTGAGCTAAGCGCGGTTAAATTTGACGCCGAATTTGAGTAAAATAAGTTCGGTAAGTGCGGCAAATTTAAGCCGGAGCTCGCTTGCTCGGCGCGTCAAATTTGAGCTGTTGCTCGACTAAATTTGACCGCTCGGCTCTACGGTTAAATTTACGATTTGCTGGGCGGTAAATTTGGAAGCTGATTTGCGGTCGCCAAATTTTGACGACAACGTTGCCTGATTTGATTTTGGACTTTGTTGCTTAAATTTGCAGCTTAGATTTTGAGGCTATAAATTTAGCTTAGCGTCAAATTTGACACACTATTTCGCCGTTAAATTTAAACTGCGGAGAGTTAAATCAGATCAAATTTGATTTTACCGAGCGAAACGGCGGCAAATTTAACCAAGACAGATTCAAGGTAGATATTTTGGCGGCAGATACGCGGTATGCTTTAAAAGACG